>JAGQOS010000080.1 GCA_020427265.1 Planctomycetales bacterium | reverse complement strand
CCTGCAACGCGTGGTTCGCGAAGTGCCGGTGGCCGACCATGTGATTCGCTACGCGCTCTCGCTCGTGCGGCAAACACGCGTGAACGAGGCGGGTGTGCCGGAATTTGTTTCCGAAGAGGTCGCCTGGGGCGCTGGGCCGCGCGCCGTGCAATTCCTGATCCTGGGCGGCAAGGCCCGGGCGCTGTTGCACGGCCGCTCGCATGTGTCGATCGACGACATTCAGGCGCTGGCCCGGCCGGTGCTGCGTCACCGCTTGTCGCTCAACTTTGCCGCGGAAAGCGAAGGGGTCACGCCCGACGATATCGTCCGACGCCTTCTCGAAGTGACGCCGGAAAAGGAAGACGAGCTGACTCGCGACCCAAGGTTCCAAAAGATTTTTGCTTCCTAGCACGGCGCTGCTCGGTCGGAGCCAGTCGATCGCTGGCTTTTCCGCCTGGCGCGAGTTCGATTACCTCGTAGAGCCTATTTCATGCCCGAATCCACTTCCAAACTGCTGCATCCCGAGGCCATTCACCGGATCGCCCGGCTCGAAGTGCGGGCGCGGCACGTTGTGGAAGGGTTCCTGTCGGGCATGCATCGCAGTCCGTACTTTGGCAATTCGATCGAATTCCGCCAGCATCGCGAATACGCGCCGGGCGACGATTTGCGGCATGTCGATTGGAAAGTATGGGCCAAGCAGGATCGCTACTACGTGAAGCAGTTCGAAGCCGATACGAACATGCGCACCACGATGCTGGTCGACGTTTCGGGCAGCATGCAATACGGCTCAGGGCCGATGACCAAGGGCGACTATGCCTCGACGATTGCCGTGAGCCTGGCCCATTTGCTGTTGCGCCAGCAGGATGCCGTCGGTTGCCTGGCTTTCGACGACGCGGTGCGGGGGAAAACGCCGGTGCGCAGTCAGCGGAATCATTTGGCGGCGATCATTCAATCGCTCGAAGCGGCCTCGCCCGCGAACAAAACGAACATGTACGACATCTTGCGCCAAGCGGCCGAAACGTATCCGCGCCGCGGCATGATGATTCTGATTTCCGACCTGCTGGCCGATGTCGAGGGCACGCTCAAGGGCTTGCGCATGTTGCGGCAACGCGGCCACGATGTAATGGTCTTCCATATCCTGGACGACGATGAACTCGATTTTCCCTTCAATGGCCCCACGCGTTTCGAAGGCCTCGAATCGGCCGACCATCTCAATTGCAATCCGCGGGCGTTGCGCGAAGGTTATCTCGACGCCCTCGAAGAGTTCCTCGATCGCGTCCGCCGCGGCTGCGCCGGCAACACGGTCGACTACGCGCTGATCCGCACCAGCGAGCCGCTCGACGCGGCGTTGGCCAAGTACCTCAGCAACCGTTTAGGAATGCACCATCGAAATTAGTCTCGCTCCACCCTCGGCCAACGATCACGCGTCTTGCTACCTAATACCTAATACCTAATACCTAATACCCGCCCCGCATGTTCGACCTGTTCACCTTTCCGTTGCTCGCAAAAATCGGTTTGCCGCTCGTCGGCTTGCCGGTGTTGATCCATTTGATCAACGTGCTGCGGCATCGGCGCGTGAAGTGGGCGGCGATGGATTTCCTGCTGCAAAGCCAGAAGCGGCAGAAACGTTGGATTCGGCTCAAGGAATTGCTCCTGCTCTTGCTGCGAATGGCCGCCATGGCGGCGGTCGCCTTCATGCTGGCTCAGCCCGTGCTGCGTAATCAGTGGAGCGAATTGCTCGGCGGCAGCGAGACACATCATATCGTGCTGCTCGACGACAGCTATTCGATGGCCGATCGAGGCGCCGAGGGAGTTGCGTTCGAACGGGCGAAGCAGGTGACGCTGCGATTGGCTCGCCAAGCCGCCGCGCAGGGCGGGGCCCAGCGTTTCACGCTGCTCCGTTATTCGCAGGCCGGCAGCAGCAACGCGACCGGTAAACACGATTGGGTGCAAGCCGAGATGGGCGACATGCTCATCGCCGACCTCGAAACGCGTTTGGCCGCCATGAATGTTTCGCAGACAGCCGCCACGTCGGCCGAAGCGCTCGAAGCGGTTCGTTCGTTGCCGGAACGGAGCGAAGACGAAAACCGCATCGTCTACGTGGTCTCCGATTTCCGCGCCGGCGAATGGAACGATCCGAAGAATTTGCACGCGGC
Source organism: Planctomycetales bacterium (assembly GCA_020427265.1). Taxonomy (GTDB): domain Bacteria; phylum Planctomycetota; class Planctomycetia; order Pirellulales; family JAGQOS01; genus JAGQOS01. The sequence continues at coordinate 11,747 of JAGQOS010000080.1, read as the reverse complement.
GATCGGCCGGCTATCGGCCGAAAAAACCACCGTGCGCCTGGTTCATTGTGTCGACGTTTCGCATCCCAATCTTGGCATCGCCCGCCTGGAACCGGAAATCGGCGCCAGCGCCGCCGGTGTGGAACAGTTTATCCAGGTCGCCGTTACCAACTTTGGCGACGCCACGGCCCGCCGCATCGCCGTTTCGCTGGAAGAAAATGGCCATTCGCGTCCCGGCCTGGCGATCGAGGAGATCGAACCGGGCGAGACCGTAACGCGTCGCTTTCGCGTCAACTTCCCAACCTCCGGGCAGCATACGCTCGTCGCCCGCTTGCCGGCCGACGCTTTGGAAACCGATAACGTGCGTTACTCGGTTGTCGATGTCGCCGACGAGGTGCCCGTGCTCGTCATCGACGGATCGGAGCGAAACCGCGATGGTTTCTTTCTCGCCTCGGCGCTCGATCCGGGCGGCAAGGTATTGATGGGGCTCAAGCCGCAAATCGAATCGGTAAGCTTCCTGCGGAAACCAGAACGCCTGGCCGAGTTCTCGACGATCTTCCTGCTCGATACGCCCCCGTTAGACGACGTCGACATCGCCGCGCTCGAAGCGTTTGTCGAGCAAGGCGGCGGCATTGGGGTTTTTGTCGGCGAGAATACGCGCGGACGGACGATGTCCGTCAGCATGTATCGCAATGGCGGGGGGATGCTGCCGCTGCCATTGTCGATTTCGACTAACTTGCTCCCCGATCCCGTCGAAAATCTTCCCGATTTAGAAGTCGAGCAACACCCGATCTTTCGCTCGTTCCTGGCCATGCGCAACAACCCGCTCGACGATGTCCGTATCGAACGCTATTTCGCCGTGCCCGACGATTGGAACGCCGATGAGAGCGCCGACGTGCGCGTGCTGGCGCGACTGCGCAACGGGGCGCCTTTGATCGTGGAAAAGCGATTGGGCAACGGGCGCACAGTCGTCGTGCTCACGAAAGTGTCGCCAGAGGCTACGAGCCTGGGTTCCTGGAACGACTGGGCCCGGAACTACAGCTTTTTGCCAACCATGATGAGTTTGCAAGCGCATCTGGCCGCCGGGCGAGCCGTGCAACAAGAACGGTTGGTTGGCGCGCCGCTTTCGCTCGCGCTGGACGCGAACCGGTATCATTCGCAGTTGCAGTTCGCCATACCCGATGGCAAACGCGAACGCATGGTCCTGCTCGACGCTTCGAAATCCGCCGAGGGCCTGTTGGCCGAGATCGTGCAGACCGATCGCCAAGGGCTCTATCGCGCCGAGCTGCGCACCAGAGATGACGACGAAGAACAACGCCTGTTCGCCTACAACGTGTCGCCGCCGGAAGGTGATTTGCATTCGCTCGACGTGCCGCAGCTTGCCGCGCGGATGGGAGGGTTGCCCATCGAAATCCATCGCGCGGCAGACCTCGAATACGACCCCGAAGAATTGGCCGGCTTCAACCTGAGCCAACCGCTGCTCTTCGCGTTGTTGGCGATTTTGATCGTGGAGCAAATCTTGGCGTATTTCTGTGGCTACCATCCGCCCGCCAGGAGGTCCGCGCGATGAGCACGCCATTCTGGACCACGTGCGCTGCCGCAGGCAGCCTGGCGAGTGAAGTAGCGAGCGATGCGGCCTCGAAAGTAACGTATCGGTTCGCCAAATTGCACGATCATGCCGACGAGCGCTGGTTCATTCCCACGATCGTGATCGTTTCGTTGCTCGTGGTTGTGCTGGTCGCTTACATTTACCGGCGCGATAGCGTCGAGCTTCGCCCTGGCGTCGGCGTGCTATTGTTCGTGCTCCGCTTGGTTGCGTTCTCCGCCGCGCTTTTCTTTTTCCTGGGTTTGGAAAAACGCACCGAGAAAGAGCTTGTGCACAACTCCCGAGTGTTGCTGCTCGCCGATACCAGCCAAAGCATGGGACTGACCGATAGCGATAGCTCCACGGCGGCCGGTGCTCCCAGTCGTTTGGCCCTGGTCGCCGGCGAGTTGCAGCAGGGGGATCTGATCGAGCAATTGCGTCGGGTGCACGATGTTGTCGTCACGCGATTCGACAAAGACTTGGGCCAAATTACTTCGTTGAAAAAGGTCGCGGCCGCGCCAGTCGAGCCGAACGAAGACGATTTGCCGGAAGCCCAACCCGAACCGCCGCCCAATTGGAACGAGTTGCTCGTGCCGCAAGGGAGCGAGTCGCAGTTGGGCACGGCCTTGTCGCGATTGATCGACGAATACCGCGCGGCGCCGCTCGCCGGCATCATCGTATTTACCGACGGCGCGAACAACGCCGGCATCGAACCGCGCAGCGCCGTGGAAGCCGCCATCGAAGCGGGGATACCCGTCTTCCCCGTCGGCATCGGTTCGAACCAGGTTCCCAAGAACGTCAAAGTGGCCGACTTGATCGCGCCGAGCCGGGCGTTTCCCGGCGATGCGTTTCTGGTGACCGGTTATTTGCAGGCCAAAGAGATGGCCGGCCGCACGGTAACTGTCGAACTTTATTCGCGCGACGCGGCCGACAAAGAAGGCCCGGGCGTATTGGAAGATTCGCAGCGTGTCGCCCTGGGCGACGACAGCGCAGTTGTGGCGGCGAAGTTCGAATTGGCCGCCGAGGAAACGGGCCGCCGAACTTTCCGGCTACAAATCGACGCTCCGGCCGATGACCTGCGCCGCAACGACAATTTTCAGGAAGTCGAGGTCGAAATCATCGACCGCGAGTCGCGCGTGCTCTTGCTCGCCAGCGCCGCCACGCGCGAGTATCAGTTCCTCCGCAATCAGTTGCGCCGCGATGAAGGATTCGATGTCGATGTCTTGCTGCAATCCTCGCCCGTGGGAATCTCGCAAGATGCCGACCAAATTCTCGCGGAGTTTCCAACTTCCAAGGAAGAGCTGTTCGCCTACGATGCAATCGTCGCCTTCGACGCCGACTGGACCGCGCTCGACGTGGCCCAAGTGGATCTGCTCGAAGCCTGGGTCGCCGAACAAGCCGGCGGGTTAATCGTCGTGGCCGGTCCAGTGCATACCGATCGCTGGGTCCGAGACGATGGTCTCGGCAAGATTCGGGCGCTCTATCCGGTCGAGTTCAATCGCCGGTTGTCACTGCTCAACGATGCTGAATACGGTTCGCAAACACCGTGGCCGATCGAATTCTCGCAGGCAGGTTTGGAAGCCGAGTTCCTCTGGATCGAAGACACGAACGAGGAGAGCCAGTCGGCCTGGGCGCGATTCCCCGGTGTGTACGGCTATTATTCCGTGAAGGGCGAGAAGCCCGGCGCCACGGTCTATGGCCGTTTTTCCGATCCAAGCGCCGGTATTTCGGCCGAACGGCCCGTGTACCTGGCCGGCCACTTCTACGGATCAGGGCGCGTCTTCTATATGGGCAGCGGCGAAATGTGGCGATTGCGCGCACAGGACGAGGCCCATTTCGAAAAATTCTACACCAAGTTGATTCGCCATGTATCGCAGGGGCGGCTGTTGCGCGGATCGAGCCGCGGTGTCTTAATGACGGAACGCGATCGCTATGTGCTCGGCGACACGATCATCGTGCGGGCGCAGCTTTCCGACGTCCAGCACGAGCCGCTCGAAGCCGAATCGGTCGACGCGCTCGTCTTGCTGCCCGACGGCACGACGACCAACCTTTCGCTCCTGCGCGACTCGGCCCGCAAAGGGCTTTTTAGCGGCCAATTCACGGCGCTCCAGGAAGGCGCCTTCCGCATCGATCTCTCGGTGCCCGACTCGCTGGGCGATGTCCTCTCGCGTCGCATTCAAACCCGCGTGCCGGACCGTGAAAGCGAGAATCCTCGTCGCAACGATACGCTGCTCGGGGAAATCGCTCAGCGCAGCGGCGGCGTTTACTATGTCGGCCTGTCCTCGATTCACGGCTCGGGAGCGTTGCCGCCGTTGGCCGAACAACTCAAGAATCGCCAAGAAACCACGATTCTTACCGGCGCACCTGATAAGGAGTTCGAGGGCGAGCAAATGCAATGGCTGCTCGGCATCCTCTGCGGAATGCTCTGCCTGGAATGGACCATTCGAAGACTCTGTAAACTGGCGTAATTACTCCACCATGTCGCAACTCGCAACCAACCGACTCCCCGGCGAAGTCGATTCGCTTTTATTGCGTGTCCGGCGTGGGATCCGTACCTACGTCTGGGTCGAAGGCCTGGCGAAGCTGGCCGTGTTGTTTGCGCTGCTGTTCTGGCTGGGGCTGTTGGTCGACTGGCTCTTTGAGCCGGTGCGCGAAATTCGCATCGCCCTGTTAGTGGTCGCCATCGTGGCGTTTGTTTGGCTGGCGTTTCATTCGATCCTTGCGCGGGCGTTTGTACAGCTCGAAAACCGTAATTTGGCTGTGCTCATCGAACGCCGCTTCCGGCAGTTTTCCGATAGCCTCGTCACCTCGGTGGAACTGGGCGAGCGGCCAGCCGAGCAGCACGGCTACAGCGTCGCCATGCTCGACGACACGCGCCGGCTCGCGGCGGCCGAAGCCTTGCGCGTTCCGCCAATCGAAGTGTTCCGTCGCGGACCTCTGCTGCGCCTCGTGGCTATCGCCGGCCTATTGCTCGCCTCGGTCGTGCTTTTTGGCTTGCTCGCGCACGACGCGTTTGGCTTTTACCTTGAACGCATTCAATTGAGCGAGGAACTTTGGCCCCGCAAAACGCGTCTAACCGTCGTGGGCTTCGAAGCGGATGCCGCCGGCGTACGCGTCGCCAAAGTGGCCGAGGGACGCAGCCTCGAAGTTGTTGTACGGGCCGATAACACGCTCGTCGATCCGCCGCCGGATCGGGTCGAACTGCGGTATTTTCAGGACAACGGCCAGCGTGGCCGCGCGGAGATGAAGCGCATTGGCGAGGCCGTGCCGGGTCGAGACGACGATCAAGAGTTTCGCTACGTCTTTAAGGATGTGTACCAGCCATTCGTTTTCGATGTTGTCGGCGGCGATGCACGCGTGCGCGATCTGCGTGTCGAAGTGGTCAAGAATCCGGAAATTCTGCAGATGACCTTGCACTGCCGGTATCCCGATTACATGGCGCGTTCCAGTCGCGATCTGGCCGTATCCGGCGCCATGCAGATTCCACTTGGCGCCACGCTGCGGCTATCGGCCGAAAGCAACAAACCGCTGTTGCAGGTGAAGATGCTCGATCCCGAGTCGAGTGAACCCACCGTATTAGATTTTGCCACCGGCAAGGACGGAGCTACGGGGCCGACGAAGTTCGAGTTTGACCTGGGCCAAGTCGAGCGCGATCGGCTGTTGCTCTTCGCACTCCGAGATGCCGATGGTATTGAAACCCTCGAACCGTATCGGTTGGCGCTCACGTCGCTGGCCGACGAACCGCCGACCGTGGAACTGTCGCTGTTGGGAATCGGGACTTCGATCACGCCTCAGGCGAACATTCCGATGCGGGGCAAAGTGACCGACGATTATGGCGTCGACCGTCTGTGGTTCGCCCATCGTTCGAGCGAAGTCGATAACCCGATCGAAACGCCGTTTGAGCCCGCGCCGCAAGGCGAAGTCGAATTGGCCGTTCAGCAATCGCTCGATATTGAGCCGATGGGGCTTAAACCGGGCGAAAAACTCGTGCTCTACGTGGCCGCGGCCGACCGTTGCGACCTGGGCCAAGGCCCCAATATCGGCGTGGGACGTCGGTTTCTGCTCGATGTCGTTACGCCTGCCGAACTGCGGGCCAGCCTCGAACGCCGCGAACTTCTCTTACGGCGAAGGTTCGAAACGATCTATAATGAGATGTTGCAGACACGCGAGCTGCTGGCGCAAGTGAAATTGAACGACGAGGCTGATCCAGCCGCCGTCGAGCAACTGCAATTGCGGATTGGTCGCGTTCAGCAGAACGTGCAACGAGGCGGTCACGAAACCTTGGCCGTGGCCGAGTCGTTCGACGAGATTCGCGCCGAAATGGTCAACAATCGAATGGATACACCGGAGTTAAACACGAGACTGAAAGACGGAATCGCCGATCCGCTCCGCGAGATTGGTGGGCCACAAATGAACCGGCTCGACACGGAAATGGGCGCCCTGCTCGAAGCGGTGACGGCCGCCACCGAAGGGGACGAAGCCTTGCAGCAGGCCAGCGCCACCTGCGACGCCACGCTCGTCGCCATGAAAGATGTGCTGGACCGGATGCTCGAACTGGAAAGTTTCAACGAAGTCCTGGAACTATTGCGTGGAATCATCGACGATCAACAGGAGTTGATCGACCGTACGAAAGAAGAACGAAAACGCTCTTTACGCGGTCTGTTGGAGGATTGACGATGGACATTCGCGATGCGCTGAAACGTTCACTGGCCCCCGTGCTGTTCCTGTGCCTGTTGGCCGGCGCGGTTGCGCCAGCATTGGCCGACGAACCGGCCGCCGAAGCGGAGAACAGCGCCACGCCGGCCGAGCCCGCGGCGGTTGAACCCGCCGCCAATCTTTCCGACGAACAAGCCCGCCTTGCCGAGCGTTACCAACGCCTCGAAGCGGTCGTGTTGCGATTGGCCGAGCTGTCGGGTGCGTCGGACGCACGCCGCGCTTCCTTGCTGCGCCAGTTGGTGCGCGAGAGCCAACAGAAGGACGTCTCGACCCGGTTCGGGCAAATCGTCGATGCGCTCGAAAGCAAGAAACTCTCGCCGGCCATCAAGGATCAGGAAGCTTTGCAGCGCGATCTGCAAGCCTTACTCGAATTGTTGATGAAAGAAGACCGTGCCGACCGCATCGAGTCGGAGCAGCGCAAGCTGAAACGCTGGATCAAGGAAATCGGCAAGATCATCAACTTGCAACGCGGCGTGAAGGCCCGCACCGAAGGTGGCGATGACGCCGATCGCTTGGCTGGCGATCAAGAACGCATCACGGATACCACGGGAAAACTAGCCGGCGAACTGGCCGAGAACGCACCCAAGAATGCTCAAGGTGAGCCCTCCGACGCGAATTCACAGAACGAAGGAAAGAACAAGCAGGACGGAGAAAACGACCAAGACGGGAAGAGCGAGAACGAAGGCGAATCGAAGAACCACGGCGATCGTGAACAACAGGGCGACTCAAAAAGTCGCGGCGATTCCGAGCAACGGGGCGACAACGAGTCCGAGGGCGACTCGAAGCAACGTGGCGACCGCGAGTCGGAAGGCGATTCGAAACGCGAGGGTGACGCCAAGTCGAAGGGCGACTCGGAAAGCGACGGAGATAGCAAGTCGCGCGGCGATCAAAAAAGCAAGGGTGATTCCGAGAGCGAAGGCGACTCGAAACGCAAAGGCAATACGAAACGCGACGGCGACAGCGAGTCGGAGGGCGATAGCAAGAGTCGTGGCGATTCGGAGCAGGAAGGCAATATCGAAATCAAAGGCGACAGCAAGCAACGAGGCGATAGCCAAGGCGAAGGGGGCGGCAAAAGCAAGGGCGACGCCAAGATTGAAATGGCCGAAGGCGATCCTCAGGGGCCGATTCGCAAGCGTCTCGACGAGGCGCATCGGCGCATGGAAGAAGCCGAGAAAAAGTTGGAACAGGCCGAGCGCGAAGGCGCCGTCGAAGAGCAACGCAAAGCAATCGAGGAACTGGAAAAGGCCAAGGCCGATCTGGAAAAGATCCTGCGGCAACTGCGCGAAGAGGAAATCGAACAGGTTCTCGCCATGCTCGAAGCGCGTTTTCGAAAAATGCTCGAAATGCAGCAGCAGGTGTACGAAGATACCAAGCAAGTCGACGCCTTGCCGGCCGCCCAGCGCGAAGATGGCGGCTTTGCAGCCGGCAAACTCAGCCGCAGCGAGGCCGAAATTCTCAAGCACGCCGACCGCGCCCTATTATTGCTACAGGAAGAGGGCACGTCGGTCGCCATGGTCGAAGCGGTCGAGCAGATGCGGACCGACATGGAGCAGATCGTCGTGCGGTTGGCTGGCGACAAGACCGGCGTCCTCACCCAGGGGCTTGAAGAAGACGTGATCATGGCCCTCGAAGATATCGTCGAAGCGCTCAAGCAGGCGCAGAAGGATGCGGAAGAGCGGCGCAATCAAGACATGAAAATGCAGCCCATGCAACCCAGCGATCCGCCGCTGATCGACATCCTGGCCGAGCTGAAGATTTTGCGCACGATGCAAGTGCGTGTGAACAAACGCACCGAGCAATACTCTTTGCTGCTCGACGAGGGGCAAGCCGAAAAGCCCGAATTGGTCCGTGCGCTCAAGGATTTGAGTCTCCGTGAACAACGGTTATTCAAAACGGCCCGTGATCTGGCCCTGGGGAGAAACAAATGAAATACGCCTCGGCAAGCGTGATCGCACTACTCCTCGTTGCGCCCGGCGCGTGTTGGGCCGATGAGTTTGGACCGGAACCCACGTGGGCGATCCCCACCTGGCAGTCGCTTCGCGCCCTGAATGAGCAAATGCTGGCTGTCGGCGAATATTCGGCCGAGGTCCTCGAAAGAGCGCGCGCGTTTTGGCCCGAACAGGAAATGGGCCCTGCCGATTCGCGCCTCGATCGGACACTGGCGTCTTTCGCCGCTTTGGATGAGCATGCTGCCAATTTGGTGCAACGGTGCGCCGAGCCGCCTCAGCTTCCGCTGGACGAACCCTGGGCCTGGCTTGAACAAGGCGATTATTCGCCCTGGTTCGAGGCGAATGTGCGTCTGTACTATGCTCGCTACCTGGCCGAGCATCTGCTGTACGACGAAGTGTTGCAGGCGGTTGCCGATATCGAACCAGAGCAAGTGGCCGACCCGGCCATGCTGCTGTTTTATCGCGCGGTTGCTCGTCATCAGATCGTCGAGCACGATGCCGGTTTGAAAGACGCGCAAAAGTTGCTCGAGCGGCGCGACGAGATTCCGGCCCGCTACCGGCATGTGGCCGAACTGATGGCGGCCGATCTCGAAGGGGTCGACCCCGAATCGCTCGATCACATCGCCCGCCGGATGGGCGACGTCGGACGCCGCCTCGATCTGGGCCGCGCCGGGAAGCGCGTGCGCGAAATCGAGGACGGCGTGGTCGAGTCGCTCGACAAACTCATCGAAAAGATCGAAAAGCAAAAGCAGCAACAGCAGGGCGGCGGCGGAGGAGGCGGAGGCCAATCGCAGCCCGCACCCGACAGCACACCGATGAGCGGCAAAGGCCCCGGAAAGGTCGATAAAAAAGACGTTGGCCGGAAGTCGGGTTGGGGGTCGCTGCCGCCGAAACAGCGTGAGGAAGCCATGCAAGAAGTCGGCAAGGGCTTTCCCTCGCATTATCGAGACGCCATCGAGCAATACTTTCGTAAGATCGCCAACGAAGAGTGATGGGGAACGGGAACGAGGCAATATGATCTGCTACGCTACGCTGCTAATGGCCGCCGTGCTCGCCGCGCCCGAGCAAGCTCCCCGCGCCGAAGTTGTTCAGCTCGACGGCGTCCGGGTCGAAGGGGGGCTCTTGGATCTTTCCGAAGAACACATCGTTCTGGAAACGAGTGCCGGTGAGAAGTCGATTGACCGTCGAGCGTTGCTCACGATTCGGCTTGCTGGCGAGAATGAGCCGAAGGACACGTTGCCGGTCCATCTGGAGATGATCGATGGTTCTCGGTTACGCGGCACGTCGCTGCAATTCGATGGCAAAGGCGCTATGCAACTGGACAGCGACCTTTGGGGTGAATTGAAACTTGAGTCGCGTCACGTGGCGGCCGTTCGATTCGCTGGCGAAGGGATGCCGCTCGATGGGCAATGGAACGAAATTCGCACGCTGCGGCCGGCCGCGGATCTGTTGGTGATTCGCAAGGACGACGCGCTCGACTACGTCGAGGGACGCGTGCTCGAAGTAGGCGAAAAGGTCGTATTCGACCTCGACGGCGACCTGATCAATGTGCGCCTGAGCAAGGTGGCGGGAATCATTTTTCTTCGTCCCGAGGCATCGCTGCCCGATCCGCTCGGCGTCGTGCATGCATCCACCGCTTCGCTGCAAGTGCGTCGGCTGAACTGGCGCGAGGGCCAATTTCAGCTTACGACCGTGGCGGGAATGGAGCTCAAGCTGCCGGCGAAAGACGTTCGTTTGATCGACCTGGCGGCCGGCAAAATACGTTTTCTCAGCGACCTGGAACCGGCCGCGTTTGAGTATCAGCCCTTTTTACCGTTGCCGGTTTCTACGGCGGTCGCGCCGTTCTTTGGGGCACGACGAGATCTGGCGCGCGAAGGGGGCGAAATTCGCATTGCCGGCCGTACTTTCGCCAAAGGGCTCGCTCTGCGGAGCCGGTCGCAACTCGATTATCGTCTGCCTGCCGGCTACTCCCGATTGCAGGCGACAGCCGGCATCGACGATCGAATTCATGGCGCGGGAAACGTGCAGTTGAAAATTTTGGGCGATGGCAAGGAACTCTTGTCGGTTGCCGTCGCAGGCGATCGTCCGGCGGAGGGCATCGATCTGGCGATCGACGGCGTGAAGCGATTGACGATCATCGTGGACTACGGATCGGATTCGGATCTGGGTGATTATTTGAATCTCGGCGATGCGAGGATTACGAAGTGACGCTTGTTCGCAGACAACGTGATTTCCGCTTCGCGGTCCTTCTGGTCGCCGCCATGGCCCGCAGCGCGCTGGCGATGCCGCCCGAAGCTGTGCTCGAAGCCGAACGAGAACGTGTCGCCACCATCGAGCGCGCGACGGCCGCCACGCTGGCCATCATGGCGCCGGGAGGGCAGGGGGGCGGTTCGGGAGTCATCATCTCGCCCGATGGCTACGCGCTTTCGAATTACCATGTTACTTCGGCCGCCGGCGACGCCATGAAATGCGGCATGCCGGACGGAAAACTCTACGATGCCGTGATCGTAGCCATCGATCCCACCGGCGACGTGGCGTTGCTCAAAGTCCTCGGACGCGACGATTTTCCCCATGCCCAATTGGGCGATAGCAACGAACTGCTTGTCGGCGACTGGTGCTTTGTTTCCGGAAATCCCTTCTTGCTCGCCAACGACTTCACGCCCACGGTTTCCTATGGCATCGTCTCGGGTGTGCATCGCTATCAGTATCCGGCGGGTACGTTGCTCGAATACGCCGATTGCATTCAGACCGACGCCGCCATTAACCCGGGCAATTCCGGTGGACCATTGTGGAATAGCCAGGGCGAGCTGATTGGCATCAATGGCCGCGGATCGTTTGAGAAGCGGGGCCGCGTGAATGTGGGGGTCGGCTACGCGATTTCCATCAATCAGATCAAGCACTTCCTGGGATATTTGAAAAGCGGTCGCGTTGTCGATCACGCCACGCTCGGCGCAACGGTAACGACCGACGAAGACGGCGCGGTCGTTGTGGACGAAATTTTGGAAACGTCTGATGCCTATCGCCGCGGCCTCCGCTACGACGATGAAATCGTCGAGTTCGGCGGTCGCGAAATTGGCACGGTGAACGCGTTCAAGAATGTGCTAGGCATTTTTCCCCGTGGTTGGCGCGTGCCGCTGGCGTATCGTCGCGAGGGCACGCTGCATCGAATTACCGTGCGGCTCGCCGCCCTGCATCGCGAAGGCGAACTGCTTGAGTTGCTCAAACAGGGAGAACATCCCACACCGCCGTCCGAAGGAGATGAACCCAATCCCGAGTCGCCCGAAGATGAGCCGAAACCGGAACCGCCCCATCCACAGGCGATGGCAAAAAAGAAACCGAAGATGCCGGACATCGTCGCGGCGCAATTTGAAAAGCGCGAGGGATATGTCAATTATTTCTTCAATCGGCAGAACCGAGAACGCATTTGGAAGGCGTTTCGTGAAACGGGTGACTTCTCGCAGGCCGCGCCACAATGGACCTTTTCCGGCGACTTGGCCGCAGGTGGCGAGTTCAAGCTG
>JAGQOS010000007.1 GCA_020427265.1 Planctomycetales bacterium | reverse complement strand
ACGGCATTGGCAGGGAGATGGAATCATTGCCGATCTCGACGACATGCACGTGGCTCGACGTGTGGCCCAACTGCAAATTCCCATCGTCGGTATTGGCGGCGGCGCCGGTGGCTACGATGCGGCGTCGCCAATTCCCTATGTGCGTACCGATAACGAGAAAATCGGCGTCTTGGCGGCCGAGCACTTACTGGCGCGCGGATTTCGCCACTTCGCCTACTGCGGAATTCCCGACACTCCTTTCAGTCCCTGGTCGAAACAGCGCGCGGCCGCCTTTGCACGCTGCGTCCAAGCAGCCGGGTTTTCTTGCGCGCAGTATCGCGGCCGTCATCGCTCGGCTCGGTATTGGGAGTCTTTGCAGACTGGGTTGTGCGAGTGGCTGTCGGCATTACCTCGCCCGTTGGGACTCATGGCCTGCAACGATGCGCGCGCCCGGCATGTGCTCGAAGCATTGCGACGCCTGCAATTGCGCGTTCCCGAAGACGTGGCCGTCATCGGCGTCGACAATGACGAAACGATGTGTGAACTCGCTACACCGTCTCTAACGAGCGTCGTGCAAGGTTGCGAGCAGATCGGCTTCGAGGCTGCGCGCATGCTCGCTGCCATGATGCAGCATCAGGACACCGTACCCGGCGACCAAACCGTGTCGCCCCAGGGAATTGCTACGCGACGCTCGACTGACGTGCTCGCGATCGATGATCCCGCCGTTGTCGATGCCGCCAGATTCATTCGCGAGCGAGCCTGTCAGCGCATTCAGGTGGCCGATGTGGCGCGGCATGTCGAGCTATCGCGATCCACGCTCGACAAACGATTTCGCCGCCTGCTAAAGATTTCCATTCATGAAATGATTGAGCAAACGCAGGCCAATCGCGCGCGCGAGCTACTGCTCCGCAGCGACATGCCGATTCGCGAAGCGGCGCGCCAAGCCGGGTACAGTTCGGTTCAATACATGAACCTTGTGTTCCGACGCCGTTTCGGGACCACGCCCGGTGCGATGCGTCGCGAACTGGCGGCCGAACGATAGTCCGATCCGGCGCAAGCATCGCGTTGCCACGAATTGCGCTGTTTCGTCGGGAAGCACTCGAAGCAACGTCTTTGCGAGGTACCATCTGTTATGGCGAGTTGAACCCGAATCCGCCGGAAATATCGGGGTCGATTCTCGTGGTGTCGAAGTCGGCGAAAGCGTCTTCGCCCGATGTCGTTGAGGAATCCAAGTCCGACTTGCTCTGGTTCTGCCCTGGCGCTCTCGACGCATCGCGCGAAAATGCGGCAAATAAATGATCAACCACCACTACGTTGAATTGCTGAGCCTGCGCTTCCGCGTCATCGGGGCTGTTGGTATTGGACGCCTCGCCCGTTGTTGTTGCATGCGAATCCACCAGCGGATCTGCCGCGAAGATGGGCAGCGACCAAGCGCTGAGCGCGTCGTTCGAATCAGATGGCCAATTGCGCGGCGGCGGCGCAGGCGCGGTGGGCAAATCGGGAATTTCAGGCTGCGGCAGGCCGATCGCTTTTCGCGCGACAAATGAGGCGTCGAGCGCCGACAAGTCACCGTTGCCCGTCGTATCGCCAATCAAAACAGGGTCGAGCATGTCGTGGAAGTCGAACCCGGTATCCAAACGCACTGCCGTTCGAGCGATTAGCGAGGCGTCGAGCGCGCTGTAGTCGCCGTTACCACTTACGTCGCCCAGGAAGGCCGCGACGTGAACCGCCGCATCGCCCGCACCGGCGATGGCCCCGTTGTTCAATTGGATATCATCAAACGTCAACGTGTGCGCCGCGCCGTAGATCGCATCGATTGGCACGCTGGCGTCGAGTAAAACCAACTCACGCGGTCCTGCCGGCAACGGAAATTGGCCGAACATCGTGATCTGCACGACCCCAGGTGTACGCAGATCGAGCGGCTTAAGAAACCAGCCGTCCGGCAGATCGCCACTCAGTCGGGCGCCGTGGATATTGAGCAGTTGCGGATCGTAACGCAATTCGAACTCGACGCGTTCGACCCCCTGAGCGTCGTCGATGCGTACCGGCAATCCACCACCAACCGATTGTTGCACGCTTTGCTGCGGGCCACGGGCGAAATCATCGATCGACAGCCATCGAGTCGCTCGGTCGGCAACGACAAACTCGCCGACGAAATCGTCGCCGGCTGCGCCGTTGCCGTCGCCATCGAGCGGCGTGCCGAGCAAATCCTGCAAGCTGTCGGCGGCGCTGCGGATACGCAGCGTGTATGTGTCGGGCGCCAGTGGCCCTCCCGATTTGACAAACTGTAGTGCTCTGCGCTGGGCATCCCAGACGAGTGAGCCAGAAACCGGACCACTGTTAGCGCCGATGAGTGTGACATCGGCCACATCCGCCGGCGCGTCTAGGCCGTCGTAGAGGTTCAATTGGGTTAAATCGACCTCGCGCAAAAGACGAAGTTCGACGCTGCTCGAACCGGCGCGGCTCGAAATCACGTGGAACGACGTATCGAGCGGCGGCACGCTTCCCGGCGTGGGCGGGACTGCGGTCCAGGTGGAAGCGAATCTTGCGAAGCTCAACCTGCTGATTCGAGTCAGCGAGTCACCGGTCCCATCGGCGTCGACCGGCCAGGGAGCGTCGTCATCGTAAACGACTTCGTCCATCAGCACGTGCGGTGTGAACGTTGGTTCGGCTGTCGGCGGATCGTCTGGCTTGAGCAGCTTGATTCGTTCCCCGCCATTGTCGAGACTGCCGGAATAAGGGCCGACGATCGGCACCGACGCATCGATACCAAACGCCGCGCGAAAAGCTGCGAGTTTCGCCGCGTCGATACTGGGATCAAACGAAACGACCGTAAGCGCAGCCCCAGCGGGCAGCAAGGTTCCGTCGGCGAAGTCAAAAGCGACGCCATCGCGCAGTTGCCATTGGGTCAGAAAAATTGGGTTCGCCGTCGTATTCTGAATTTCGACAAATTCTAGATCCGAAACGCCGCCGGTTTCGGCCGAGTTGTAGTGCAGTTCGCTGATGGCGACCTCGGGAACCCAGGGTTCGCTATTGAATGCGCCGAGGGTCGGAAGCTGCATTGGAAACAGATCGCCCTCGCCATTGGGATAGCGTCCTAGCGTGTCGCCATTGAATGTGGCGTCGAACTCGACCGCGTCGACAAAACCAATCAGCGTTTCGCCCACGCCGGCTTCGACGAGTGTCAGGCGGTCGCCGTGTGCGGCGCTCAAACGAAAATCGCGAGGATCGTCGTTATTGGGATCCGCGTCGAGACCGCTGGCGTTGAAGTCGTGTTCATCGAATACGATATAACCTTGCGCGGCAAGCACCGTGCCGTTGGGAATAGCGAACTTTCGATATTCCGCCGTATCGCTCAGCAGCCAGCCACTAATATCGATTGGGCCGCTGGTCGTGTTAAACAGCTCGATGGAATCGGTCGCTGGCAGGTCGGTATGGGTCAGAACTTCGTTGATGACCACGCGGTCATCGGGGCCGGCGCCAGCCTGGCCCGGCGTGCCGCCAAATTCGCGGCTGGGACGCCAATTCGAGGCCGAATCGTAGTTGCCGCGAGGATCGATTGCTTCGAGCGAACTTCCGCCGCCCGCCGCACGAGCCGGCCAGCCATTATTCACGTCGTATGTAAACGTCTGCACACGCTCGGCATTCGGATCGCGCAGCCGCAACTGCTCGCCGCTGTCGTTCAGGGCGCCTGTGTAAACGCCGACAATCGTTGGTCCCGGCCCGTAGCGCGCGCGGAACGCCGCCTCGTTGGCGACGATTACGACGCGTGCGCCAGGGGCGAGCATGTAGCTGCCGAACGTAAAAACGATTCCGTCATCAAAGTGCGATCCTTGCAAATTAAACGAGGTGTCGCCAATGTTCGTGAACTCGACAAATTCGAAGGCGTTCGCGTCGGAATGTCCGGCGGCGATCTCAGCGTCGCTCGGCGGATACGGCAAGTAGTTCAGTTCGGTGATGCGCAACTGCTCTTGCGCCGGTGTGCCAACGAATTCGTCGTCGAGCACTTCGATCGTTGCATCCGATGGCAAATGGCCGGCCGCGCTCACCGAAATCGTAACATTTTCGGAACCGTCGAGAATCGAATCATCGACCGTGGCGATGCTAAACGTGGCCGATGTCTGATTGACGCCGAGCGTCACCATGACGGGAACAACGACTTCCGTCAGATCATCGCTCAACAGTGTTACGGTAACCGCTTGATTGGTCGGCCCGCTGCGCGAGACCGTTCCCTCGGCCGCACCCAATCCGGTGCTCTCCACGATGGCCGCCCGACTGAGCGCAAGCGAGAGTTGCGGGATGACGGCGTTGTCGTCCGCGCCCGGCGTGCCATGCACGGCCGAACTAGCGCGCCAACTTGCTGCCAGGTTCAGGTCGTCGCCAGCGCCGGGGTTCACAACCACGAGCGAATTGCCGACACCATCGGCTTCGGCGGGCCAACCCGGAGTGCTCGAATCGCCGTAGGTGAAGTCGAAGACGACTTGACCGGTCGCGGTTTGCATCGCGAGTTGTTCGCCACCGTTGCTGAGGCCGCCCATCGTGATCTGGCCGAGGATATGGATCCCCGCGCCGTAAAAAGCCGTGAACTTCGCCGCATCGGCAACGATCACGCCGTATTCACCGGCATCGAGCGTAGCGCCATCGAGCGTGAGCGTGACGCCGGCCGTAAAATTCCACCCCGTCAGATCGACCGCTGTCGCTCCGAAATTGCGCAGTTCGAGGAACTCGAGATCGCCGTCATCGACCGGATTGTAGTGCAGTTCCGTCACATGGACGTCGGAGAAATCGGCCGCGAGCATCTGGCGTCCTTCGAGCGATTCGATCGCCAATCCGCGCCGCCGACGAATCCGTGGCTCGCGTTGATTCTGTATTTTCTTGACGACTCGCCCCATGCTACGCCTCAAAGTTCCCATCCGCGTCGATTTCGCGCATCATCCATCGTACTTTGCCAACCGTTCGGCGAGCAAATGATTGACGCAAATCAAACTCGCCTAACTCCGCAAAATGCTGGTCGTGGGCAAGGTGGTCGTAAGCGGGCTTGCTTTTAGCTGGCTCCAAACGTCGTTCGGATGACTGCAGGTCTCGTGATTTCGGCTGGTTGGCGCCTACACTGAGGGCGATTGCCGCCGAATTGCTCGTCGTCTCGGCTAGACGCTTGCGCGACAACGTAGCGACGCCCTTTTCGTGCACCGACTCTTTCGCAACGAACGAGATCAGCGCGCGAGCGAGTGTGGGGTTGCGGGGTGCGGGGGTTGCGTTTGGTGAGACGTTGGCCGTGGTTGGTGGCGGGGGGATGGGGGCGCCCGGGAGTGGCGGGATTTCGGCCTGGTCGAGGCCGACGGCAACACGGGCGACGAACGACGCGTCGAGCGCCGAGAGAGCGCCGTTGCCGGTCACGTCGGCAACCAGCAGCGGGTCGATTGCCGGCAACTCGTCGAAACCCGTGTCGAGCCCGATCGTCGCGCGGGCGATCAGCGACGCGTCGAGTGCGCTGTAGTCGCCGCTGTTCGTCACGTCGCCAAAATAAACGGCCGCGTGCAACGCTTCGTCGGCCATGCTCGGCAGCAGCCCGCCGTTGAGCAACTGCTGATCGAGGAGCAACGCCTGCGCCGCGCCGCGCGCGGCCGTGGCGGGAACCGACGCGGTGAGCGTGACCACATGTTGCGCGCCGGCCGCCAGCGCCGTGATGCCGCTGGCCGTGACGCGCACGCGTCCGGGTGACACGAAGTCGATCGCCGGCGCGGACCAGTCGTTCGGCAGATCGGCGCCGGCCGCGACCGCGTCGATCGACAGCAACGCCGGATCGAAGAACAGCGTGAAGCCGAGCGACGTGACATTCGCGCCGTCGCTCAACCGCACCGGCAGGCCGCCGCTCGCGCCAAGTTCGACCGGCTGATCGGGCCCTCGCGCGAAATCGTCAATCGCCAGCACCGGCGCGGCGGTCGCGTTCACGTCGAACTCGGCGACGAAGTCGCCGCCGGCGGCGCCGTCATCGCCGCCATCGAGCAGCGCGCCGGCCGAAGTGGTGAGGCCATCGCCGCGGCTGGCGAGTGTGAGCGTGTAATGATCGGCCGGCAACGTGCCGCCTGTGGCGACGAAACGCAGCGTGTTCGTTCGGCCATCCCAAGCCAGGCTGCCGACGATCGGGCCGCCGGCCGCGCCAACGAGCGTGACATCGGCCGCGCCCTGCGCGCCGCTCGCGCCGACATACAGGCTGAGTTGGTCGAGGTCGATGCTGCGAGGCAGTTCGATCGCCACGCCGCTCGCCGAAATGTGCAACGAAACCACGCGCAGCGCGGGGCCGTTGTCGACAAACACGCCGGGCGAAGGCGCGGCCGCCTGCCAACTCGCCGGATCGGCGCCCCAGGCGTTGCTTGCCGTGCGCGCGAGCGACGAGCCGCCGCCATCGGCTGCGAGGGGCCACGGCGCGATGTCGTCGTAACGCAGTTCGTCTTCGAGCAAGCGGGGAAAGAGCAACGGCTCGTCGAGCGGCGGATCGTCGGGCCGCGAGAGCCGCACCGTTTCGCCGCCGTTGTCGAGCACTCCGGTGTACGGCCCGGCCAGCGCGACCGCGCCGTCGAGGCCGTAGTGCGCGCGGAACTGGTCGGCCAGCGCCGCTTGAAGTTGCGGATCGAACGGCACAACGACGAGCACGCCGCCGGCCGGCAGCACGGCGTCGGCCGCGAAAGCGAAATCGACGCCTCCTTGCAACTGCCATTCGACGAGCGGCACCTCGAGATCCGTCGGGTTGTGGATCTCGACGAACTCCAGGTCGTTCGGATCGACGCCACCTAGGCCATCGGGATCGGCCGGGTTGTAATGGACTTCGCTCACCAGGATCGGGCCGACGCGGACCGGGCCGTTGGCCGCGCCGAGCGTGGGCCGCTGTTGCGGCGCGAAGCGGGCGACGCCCGTCGCATCGAGCGCGCGGCCGAACGCTTCGCCGTTCTTGCTCGCGGGAAGCGCGACGTCGTCGACGAATCGCACGAGTTGGTCGGCGGCATTGGCCTCGAGCAAGTGTACTTCATCGCCCCGCGCGGCGCTCAGCGCGAAGTCGTTCGGGTCGACGCCGGCCGAGGCGTTGAAATCGCGCTCGTCGAACACCAGGTACTCGCCGGCGGCGAGCAGCGTGCCGGCGGGAATGCGGAACTTTCGGTAGTCGGTGGCGTCGCTCAGATACCAACCCGAAAGGTCGATCGCCGCATTGGTCGTGTTGAAGAGTTCGATGGCGTCGAACTGCGGCAGGTCGGTATGCGCGAGTACTTCGTTGATCACCACGTCGCCGCGCGGCCCTTCGCCCGCCGCGCCGGGGGAGCCGCCGAATTCGCTCGACGGACGCCAGTTCTCGTTGTCGGTGGGATCGCTGGCCGGGTCGATCATTTCGAGCGACGAGCCATCGCCGTCGGCCCGCGTGGGCCAGCCGTTGGCGTCGTCGTACGTGAAGTCGAGAAACGGCGCGCCGAGCGCGTCGACCACAACGATCTGCTCGCCGCCGTTGCTCAGGCCGCCGCCGCTGGTGATCGCATCCCATTGGCCGGCGACCGTAACGCCAGCGGTTCCATACCGCGCGGCGAACGCCGCGGCGTCGCGCACCACCACCACGCGCTCGCCCGCAGCGAGCATCGTCGCGCCGAACGTGAAGCCGACGCCATCGATCAGCGCGACCCCTGCGAGATCGATCGCCGTGTCGCCGATGTTCACGAGTTCGATAAACTCAAACGCCTCGGCATCGCCAAACCCGGCCAACATCTCCTCGACCGTCGGCTCGAACGGATGATAATTCACCTCGGCAATGCGAAGGGAATCGGCGGCCGGCTGCATTTCGAAGAAGGTCGCCTCGTTGATTGCGGACCATTCGCCCCCTTCGACCGCGCGGGTGCGAACGTGGATCTGCTCGTCGACCGGAATCGGCGTGCCGTCCCATAGCATCGCCGCGGCCGCAATTGCCCCGCCTACTTCACGCGGATCGCTGCCGTCGAGCGTGTAATAGATCTCGCCGACCGCAGCCGCCAATTCGACCGTGCTGCCCGGCGGCAATTCACCGGGCGACTGAGTGAACGACGGCGGCTCGATTAGCGGGAACAGACCGCGATCGCGAAATTGTTGCAGCACCACTTCAGTGCGCACGGGCAGGTAGTCTTCAAGAATAAACGCTTGCTGGGCGAGGAAATGTTCATCGCGAGTGAAGAGTTCGAACATGTCCGCCGGCCACACATTGGAGTGGACATCGCGCCGGTAGTCGCCCCAACGGGCCGATTCGGCGACCACGGCCCGATCGACCTGTGCGGCGCGCGTCGTCCAGATGGACGCGGCATTTTCGGGTGTCAGCGGCCCTGCACCGCGCAAGTGCTGCTGTACACGATCGGCAAAGAGCAGCCGAAACTCTTCGTTGGCCCGCAACTGCTGGTAAAGACGCGTGGGGTTGCCGTTGCTGTTAAGGTTCGTGCGGTCGTTGTTGATGATCGCCTGCTCGCCTTCATCGCCGATGCGCCCGTCACCCGGTCCCAAGGCGATGGCGAATTCGGAATCCCAGGCGTAGAACTTGAACTGCCCGCCAGGCTCGCGGGGTCGCGCGGCGATCCAGTTGTGGCCGTCCCAGTCGGCATTACCCACGTAGAAGTTGAGAATCATGTAGTCGATGAACGCCTCGACGTCGAGGTATTGCTGAATCGCGCCATAGGCCTCGGGCGTGTCGAGACCGGCATTGGCGAGCGCTTGCATTTCGTTCCAAGCGACCGTATCGCCATCGATCGGTTGGCGGCTATTGATCACGTCGTAGTTGTCTTTATCGCCGCCGAAGTAGGTTTCCTGAAACGGCGCCGCCGGGCGTTCGCCGAGATTGTAGATGCCCCAATAGACGCCGTTCAGATACAGATGCACGTAGCGGCCGTGGGTCGAGAGTTGCCCCATGGCGAGTTGCAGATCGCGCACCCATTGATCGCGAGTGTACTGGCCGCGCGGCGCCTGATCGAAGTGCCAATGGGTCCACGAATTATTGAACGCGCCGCGCAAGACCAACTCGTCGAACTCGTCGGCTGCCGAATCGCCGTACGGCTGATTCTCGAAGAGCGGATAGACGAGCTTGCCTTCGTCGTACACTTCACGAAACTCGAGCCGGAACGAATGTTTGGGATAGTCGACCGAGCGGCTCGACCCGCCTTGAATCCGCACACCTGCATCGATTTGAAACCCTGGCTCCGAACCGTCTGCTGAAATCAATTCGACAGACGTGGGACGTTCCCAAGCCAGGCCGCTCGGCGCTGGATTCTCGTAAATTCCGGTCGGACCGAAGAGATCGTCGAGGTCCATAACGAGCGACATCGAAGGGAGCGACAGTAAATCGTCGACGATCGTGTCGCGATATAGATCGTTAAACAGATTGTTCAGACCTACAACCTCCGGGTCCATCTCGTAATCGGCCGGACGACCTGCCCATGTGGACGGGAAGCCGACCGGGTCGTTCGGCTGGTTCGCGACGTCGGCCAGAAACAAATAGGTGTGCGTCAGAGATTTCGCGGGAAGGTAATTGTCGGCAAATGCTTGGGCGCGCAGCGTGGCGGTTGTAGCCACATGGACGGGACCGGTGTAAAGCGAACCGTTCTCGGGTGTTGGCGCGCTGCCGTCGAGCGTGTAGTAGATCGCCGCGCTCGACGTTGGCGTCGCAATAGCAACGTCGAACGCTTCGCGATAAAACCCGCGCTCGTGACTGAATTGCAGCGCGGCCGCCTGGCCGAGAAATCCCTCGCCGTTTTCAGCGCCGGGCGTGGGATCGGGGAAGTAAAGCGGCTGGTCGTCGCTCAGCGAAATGGCCGTCAGGCGCGGCGCGACGAGAAAATCGTCGTCGTCGGCCGACACATTGAGGCCGGCAATCGCCAGAATGTTTTGGCCCACGTGAAGCGTCGAAAGGTGTGACGTCAGGTCGTTCTGCTCGCCGGCAACCGCCTGAGCATCGCTGCGAGCGATCGTGGCCATGGAATCGAATGAGATGGGATCGCTGGCGTTGCGGCGGGCGACCTCGACGCCGTTGAGCCAGGCCACAAAACCGTCGTCGAATTGCACGTCGAGCAAGAGGCGATCGAATTCGGCGTCGGAGGCCACGTCGAACGGCACGCGCAGAAACGCGGCCGAATGGGTCGGAAACATCGTGGCGGCGAGATCGCTTGTGAAGTAGTCGGCGTAGTCAACCTCGGCAATCGACTCGAACCGCGCGCCGACCTGTTCGTCGGTCAGCGCGGCGTCGTTGAAGTTGAAAACCGCCATTTCGCCCGTAAACTTGCCATGCCCGAACTCGCTGCCCGACGCGTAGCCACCGGCCGCGGTGTTTGGTTGCGCGAGCCCAGCGCCATTGCCACCCGTCCACAACGCCGTGGCCGCCTCGATCACGCCGGCCGGCGCGCCGTTCACGTACAGCCGCGTTTGGGCGTTTTCCGTATCGATCACACCGACCACTTGAACGAAGTTGGCCGCCTCGTCGGGCGAGAGCGTGTAGAGCAATTCGCGAAAGTCAGGTGTTTCTGATGAATTGCTCGTACCGAAACGGAGCAGGTCGTCGGTAAGCGTGAAAGAAACGCCGTTGATGCCACCGGTTTCGAACAGAATCTGATCGCCACCGGAAAGCGACGCCGGACGAAACCACATTTCGAAGCTGGCCGAGCCGGTTTCGCCAAGGCCTTGGAAGCTGGCCGCCGTGACGTTTTCGTCGCCGTCGAAGCGATAGGCGGCATGAATACCCGGCCTCAATCCACTGGCGTCGATCCATTCGGGCGCCACGGTGAAAGCCCAACTGCGCTGATCGCCAAAGAGCGGCTCCCAACTGCCGCCTTCGGCCGGCGCATCGGCATTCCAGCCGAGCGCCGGATCGGGCGTGACGACCGGGTCGGTAGCCGCGCGTTGGTCGAACCCGATGGCGGCGGTCGCCGTTTGCCAGCCGGCGCCCACCGAGTCGTCGAACGGCTCGGCCCCGCCAGTCCAATTGAGACCGAGCGCATCGTCGCTGGGAATCAACACGGTAGCTGGCGAATCGGCAGTTACCAATGCGTGCACCCGCACCAGGCTGCCCCAACCGTAAGACACATCTTCCAGCTGATCGGCGAACGGTGTGCCGTCGGGATCGAGTTGATCGACGACCATTTGCCCGTCGGGCATCAGCAGCGTGAGTTGATCGCCACCTGTATCGATTTGAAAGTCGGTGTGCAGTTCGCTCGGGTCGGCGCGATCCTTTCCCGAAGCGAAGACCACCAAGTAGCCGCCGGCGGCGAGCGTGACGTCGGGAAATGTCCAGCGGTCGGCGAGCGTCGGATCGTCAGTAAGCGACCAGCCGCTGAGATTCAACGCGACGCTGGTCCGATTGTAAATCTCGATCCAGTCGGCAGCGTCGCCGTCGGCATCGGTCAGTCCGTCTTCGTTGTCGGCGACGAATTCGTTGATCCGCACGCCCGGCGGACCCGGTGTGCGAAACGTGGCTTCGGTAAGGGCCGACCACTCACCGCCAGCGAAAGCTCGTGCGCGGATGGTCGTCCAGTCGGCCAGCGAAAACGCCTCGTCGAAGCGCCGCGCCGCGGTAGCGATCTCGCCGCCCGGCAAACGCGGGTCGCTGCCATCGAGCGTGTAGTAAATGTCGCCAGCCGCGGCGGTGATCGACAGCAGAAAATCGGCCGAAATCTCGCCACCATGCTGATTGAACTCGGGCCCGTCGATCGCCGTGTACAACCCGACTTCGCGCAGTTGCTCGACCAGTACACCGGCGCGCACCGGAAAGTATTCGGTCAGCAACCGCGTGCGTTCGGCCTGCCACTCGACGTCGCGCGTGTAAGGCTGCTCGCGTTTGGCATCGCCCCAGCGCGCCGACTCGGCGACGATCGCCTGCTCGATGCTCTCGGCGCGCGTTTCCCAGGTGGCCGCCGCGGCCTCGGGTGTGAGCGCGCCGCCGTGGAAGAGATGTTGCTGCACGTGGTCGGCGTAGCGCAAACGAAATTCGGGATGCTGCCGCAAGGCGTTGTAAACGGTCCAGGCGTGATTCTGCGGATTCTGTGTGCCGGCCAAGGCAGGGTCGTTCAGGCCCGGGGCAATATTGTTGTTATCGTTCGCATCCCACAGGCTGTATTCCATGTCCCACACAAAGAACCGGAACTGCGCGTCGCCCTCGCGGCTGCCGATGGCGCGCTGGTTATTTCCTTCGAAGGCGGTCAGGCCGTCGCGGTTCGTCACATATTGATTGCGGAGCATCCAGTCGATGAAATCGTCGATGGCGACGTAGCGCTGCAACTCCTGCCACTGCTGATCGGTCGTTTCGCCAGCGGCGAGCGCCGCGTTGGCGATCGCCATCATCTCGTTGTAGCGGTCTAAGTCTCCGTCGATCACTTCGAGCGTCGAGGTTCGCCGGTTCAGCGCGTCGTAGTCTTCGTCGCTGCCGCCAAAGTACTCTTCGCCCATCTGTGCGTCGGGCCGTTCGACCGGATTGTAAAGCCCCCAGTACATGCCGTTGATGTAGAGATGCACGAGCGCGGCGTGCCCGTCGGTCGCGCCCATCTCGCGCGCCAGGTCGCGGGCGAATGTGTCGCGCAAATACTGGGCTCGCACCGGGTCCTGCGGACCTGCCCAAGCGCGGCCGCCTTGGGCGCGCAACACAATGCTATCGAACTTATCGACCGGCGAATCGGGAAATAGCGGGTATTCCAACTTGCGCGGCCCGTGTTCGTCGCTGAATTCGAGGCGGAAGGAGTGCTTCGGCGTGTTGGCATGATTACGCCAACTGAAACCGTGAATGCGTATGCCCGAATCGGCCTGAAACGACGAGCCGTCCGGCTCAATGATCTCAACCGAAGTCGTGCGTTCCCATTCCGAGCCGCGCTGGGCCGAGTTGACATAGATGCCATTCTCTTGGCCGAACATCGCGTCGTCGCTCAACACCAACGAAATCGTGGGGATCGCACGCAGGCCGGCGAGAATTTCGTCGGCATAGGCAGGATCGGTTACCACGTCGGGGTCCATCTCGTAGTCGGCCGGAATCGGCGCTTGCGACTTGCCGTCCCAGGTCGAAGGCAAGCCGGCCGGCGCGGCCGGCTGCGTGAGCACATCTTGCAAGAAGATGTAGGAAAAAGTTTCCACGCGACTCGGCGCCCAATCTTCGAGCAACGAGACGACGCGCAACGTGGTCGTATTCGTTACGTGAAGCTGTGCCGTCGCCGTCGACAACGCATCGTCCGGGTCGATGCGGACGCCGTTGTCGGCCGCGGGCGGAGTTCCATCGGTTGTATAAACGAGCGACGCACCGGGTGTCGTCGATGCGATCGTCACGTCGAGCGGCGCGTCGTAGAAGCCGCGAGGCCGATGGGCAGTCGGCTGCCCCACGATTCCTAGCACACCTTGGCCGTTGAGCGCGCCGGGCGATGGTTGGGGAAGAAACGCGGGCGCCGAGTCGGTGGCAATGCGGCCGGCAATCAGTTCGGCGGCGATCAAGAAGTCTTCGCCATCGACCGCGTCGTTCAGGGCCTGGAAAGCGAGCACGTTGTCGCCAGCCACCAACAACTCGGGCGCGATGGCGAATTCGACGCGCGTCCGACCATCGTGTTCGGCGGTCGCCGCGGCGTCGAATGCCGGCATTCCCGCAGGCGCGTTCTCGCGGGCAATCTCCTGGCCGTTTAAGAAGGCGACAAAGCCGTCGTCGTACTGCAGGCCGAGCGTCAGGGTGTTGACTTCTTCGGGCGCTGCCACGTTGAACGTGGTGCGCAAATAAGCCGAAGCGTTGACACCGAGCATGTCGGCCGCCACGTCGGTCTCGATCTGCGGGCCGTAGCCGAGAAACGGAAAGACTTCGACTTCGGCAATCTGCGGCCAGTAGTTCGAACCATCGCCTTCGAGCTTTTCGATGCGCAGCCATTGCCCCGCAAAGGTTCCACCCGGATCGAGGTCGGCCGTCAGCACATCCACACCGCCGACGCCCGAATTTGAGCCGTCGCCGCGCACCACGGTGCTCCAGCGGAGCGCGCCCGGGTCGCCGTTGTCGTTGGCGAAGAGAGAAACACGGTAGTTCGTTAGGCGGTCCGTACAGCAACCATCGCCGCGGCCAGCGATTTGGATCCGGTCGAGCGTCGCTGTCTGTCCCAAGTCGATGTCGTAGAAGAAGGTTTCCGTTGGCGTAAGCGGATGCGTGAAGGTCGCCCGGTTGCCGTCGGTGATATTGCTGGCCGGAAAGCTGCCCCAGGTGGAATCAGACGGACTGACAGCCGCATTGAGGGCGATGTTTTCGTCCTGACTGGCGTCGACCTCGGTATCGAACCCCACGGCCAGCGAAACGCTTTGCCAGGCCGAGTCGTCGAATGCGGGTTCGATCCAGGTCGCGCCGATGGCGGCGGCGTCGGCAGCATCGGGAACGAGCCATTGCGCCGGGCTGCCGGGCCCCACCAGACTCAACTCGTTGCGGGCCTGGGGCAGGCCGTAAGCCACGTTGTCGAACTGCTCGGGATAATCAAGCATCGCGCTGACGACCGTTTGCCCATCGGGCTCGAACAGTACGAGCGACTCGCCGAGCCGGTCGAGGCGAAAGTTGGCGTGCAGGTAACCGGCGGCGTCGACGTAGTCGTGCAGCGGCAAGCCGCGTTCATCGAGTGGCGCGGTGGCGAAGACGAGCAGCGACTCGCCGGGAGCGAGCGTGCGCGCGGGAAACTGCCACTGGCGGGGCCGCGAAAGATTGTCGGTCAGGAAGTAGCCGTCGAGATCGGCCGGCGATTGGCCCAGATTCTGGATTTCGATCCAGTCGGAGCGGTTGCCGTCGCCATCGCGCAATCCCGCGCTATTGGCGGCAACGAATTCGGTAATGCGCAGGTCGCCGGCCAGCAATTGCCTCGGTTCCAGGGCTTCACAGCCGAGGGCGGGGCGCGGAGGTCGCCGGGCGTAAACTCGCGATTTCCAGTGCCTCATGCGGCTTGCTCAGCAACCGGGGAATTCTCACCGTCATGCGCATGGCGGCGTTCGGTGTCTATTAGAATTTCCCATGTCGAGCAGAGCAAGGAGAATCGCGACTTCGAGGTGGTCGAAGCGATGGCAATCTGGGGGATATCGGTTCGCGCGGCGGCATTCAGGGGATTCGCACCGACAGGCCGCTGCCCAGAAAGTAGTCTGCGGCGGAATCGTTTAACCCCACACCCGCACGAATGTCGAATTGAAGGTTATCGGTGAAGAGATAGGTGAATCCGCCGTTGAAGTAGTTTTCGACTCGCGCCGTGTCGGCGCCGCTGGGAAAGATGCCGAACCATTCCGTATACGCGCCCAGGTTATCGGTCAGACTGTAGGCGACTGTCCAGGATTGCGCCATTTCGAGATAGGCTTCGCCGGTGTCATCGAGGCGACGATTCCCTTGGGTCGATCCGGCGGTCGAAAGAAAATCGTTGATCTCCCAGCCGTAAATCCAATTCAAACCTGGTTCCACCTCGTCGGACGAAAAGGCGTCGCTGCCAGTCGGCACGTTCCACTGCGGAATGACGGCCATCTCGGGAAGCCAGCACACCTGCGGTGTGAGCCCGATCTTGAAGCCGAGATAGAGATCGGAAACACCCGACTTCGAGCTTGTGGAACCAGCGGCGCTAGTGCGTTCTTCGAGCGGAGCAACGGCGATGCGAAATTCGAGCCAGTCGGCAAAGACTCCCTGCCGCAGCAACGGTTCGCCAAACGAGTGTTCGCGCACGGTTGTCGCGCCATCGTCGTCGTAAACATACGTATAACCGAACTCGATCTGACTCACGCCGCGTCCAACAGTCGACGACGCTTCGGTAAAGTCGGGTCGGTCGGTCACGAGCGGCGACGACAAATCGGGGCCGCCCTCCTCACTCGCGTAACCACTCCACTGAAACAGCGTACCCGGCGTTTTGCAGTTGCCATGGTTGTCGGTCAAGCAGATTCCAGCGTTGTCGCAGCCAGGCGTGTCGTCGCATGTTGCTTGCAGCCACGTTGCTTGCCCCCCTTCGCCACGGGCGCGGAGCGGTTCTGTTAACTCGCATGCCAAGGCGAACAACACAGCAAAATGAGCGCAGGACTTTCTCATCGCGTCGAATTCCTTTCGCCAATCGGAGCGCCGTCGTCGACGCTGAAAACTGTCCCTACTTCGATTTATCGGCCCAGGAAACGGGGCTCGCCAACATTTTTTGATTCATCAAAAACACCAACAGCGACGCCGGGACCAGGGTTCGCCAACATTGCTCAAAGCAGTTCGTGGCCGGGAGTTGTCCGTACCTGCGCGAGAAACGCTCGCACGGCGAGCGAGCGAACGACGCCGCTTTTTCTCCATAGGTATTCCCGCAACGTCACGCTACAATGCGGCTTGAACCCTGGTGAAGCCGACCAATCGGGCGCCTTTTATGGAGCCCGATTGTCGTGTGTTCGCATTGCTCGCCCGCGCCGGATTTCCGTCGAGTGTCGATGGTCCGGACGCCGTCATTTCCCGCCGAATCGAGGTCTTTCTATGTATCGCTCCATCGTGGCCGTCGTATCGCTCGTGCTTGTTGCCGGAGAGTTGTTTGCCCAGGCGCCCGACGGTCCTGCGGCGAAGCCCGCCGATGCCGGCAGTTACTCGATCGGCATTAGCATCGGCCGCGACATCGCTCGCAACGGTGGCGAAGTCGATCTGCGTTCGTTCGTGCTCGGGTTTCGCGACGGCCTGGAGGGCAATGACGCCGCCTTCACCGACGAAGAACTGCAAGCCGCCATGCGGGCCTTTCAGCAAGCGGCCGTGGCCCGGATACAAAAAGCGAACGGCGACAAAGGCAGCGCGTTTTTGGCCGCCAACGCCAAGAAGCCGGGCGTGAAGCAGACTAAGAGCGGCCTGCAATACAAGATCATCAAACAAGGCGATGGCGCCACGCCCAAGCCCAGCGATACGGTGCGGGCTCATTACGAAGGCACGCTGATCGACGGCACGGTTTTCGATAGCTCGTATCGCCGGGGCGAACCGGCCGACTTCCCCGTCGAAGGCGTGATCAAGGGCTGGACCGAAGCGTTGCAGATGATGAAGGTTGGCGACAAGTGGCAACTCTTCATTCCCGCCGAACTCGCCTACGGCGAAAGCGGCACGCCCGGAGGCCCCATCGGGCCCAACGAAACGCTGATCTTCCAGGTGGAATTGCTGGGCGTTCAGTAACGGCGCGTAGCACGCGGCGAGCGGAAATCTTGCGGTGCTGCTTCCAATTCACTTCGGTCGACACTTGCCGCGCACTACTTTGCGGCTCGGATCGATAGCGATGCGCTCGCGGTTCATGCTAGAGTGGAAAGTAGCAAGTTTGGCCGGCCAACCACCCTGCCATGCAAGAGCGCCGCGAATCTGGACCAACTCCATGCACCTGAGAAAATACGGGCTGATCGCCGCGATGTCGATCGGTGCGAGCATGGTCGCCGCGGCCGGCAGCGCGGAAACTTTGCAGTGGAATGTACGCGCGAAGTTCGGCCTTACGGCCGACGGCCTCCACGATGCGGTCACGGCGGCCAAGGCTCACTTCCGCAAGTCGCCCGACGACATCGTGGTTTTGCAGTTGGACGAAGGCTCGTTCTATCTCGAAGATAACAGCAAGCGCCAGGGCACGATCGACTTGAGCGACGTGCGACCGGGTCCGCGCGGACGCCTGGTTTTTCAGGGCCAAGGCATCGACAAAACGACTCTCGTCTTTAGCGACAACAAACACGCCCTGTACGGCCGGAATGTGTATCGCGTGACCATGGCCGACATGCACATGACCCGCGAGCAATACACGGTTAGCCAGGGGCTGGTCGTGGAAACGGCGCCGGGCAAAGTGGTTCTGGAAATTCAAGCCGGGTTTCCTACGCCGGCAATGATCTTCAACCGGCTCAGCGACCAGGGGCGGTATCTGCGACGTTACACGAACAGCCGCACCGATCCCCAGATCATCCAGGAAGACAACGAACAGATTCCCTGGACACGCGCCGAACATCGCTCAGGGCGAATCTGGGAAATCGAACTGAAGCGAAGAAAACAATTGGCAAATTATCCCCCGGGTGCGCTGATCGGCATCAAGTCGAAACATGGCGGTGAAACCGAGTTCGGCGGGCAGACCTATTGG
The DNA here is from genome assembly GCA_020427265.1 of Planctomycetales bacterium. Lineage (GTDB taxonomy): Bacteria > Planctomycetota > Planctomycetia > Pirellulales > JAGQOS01 > JAGQOS01. Next base: position 9,374 of record JAGQOS010000007.1, on the reverse strand, counting down.
TTCATGAAGGGCGCCGACTTTCGCTTCGAATCGGTTCGCTGGACGCAGAAGACCCGGGGTGTGTTTCGCGGCGGCTACGACCGTGTGCAGATCATTGATTGTGTAACCGAGCGGTCGCCGCCGATCCATGGGCAAACACCTTGCCTGGCCGCGCCCGGCGGCGGACCGCAGATCGGCCAGCCTCACGACCCGCCGTCGTCCGGCCATGTGGTAAAGCATTGCCGCTTTGAAGCCTCGGGCGACGATGCGGTGGCCTTTTTCAACGCCAGCGGCGAAATCCGCGATTGTTCGATTCGCGACGCCTTCTGCCGCGGCATCCTCGCCGCCAACAGCCCCCAGGCCAAGCTGACCAACAACACGGTCATCCGCTGCCCGGTCCAGCAAACCGACGATTTCCGCGTACCGGAAGCCGAAGCTTCGCCGGATACGCAGCCGTAGCGAGCGCCCCAGAGAACGCCAACTACTCAATAAGAAACAGCAGCACACGGCCAACGACAATGGCTTTGTGTTCCTGCCCCGGGCCGCTTTCCACGTGCAGGCCGTCGCCGGCGCGAAGCGATTCGATGCGATCGCGAAACTCCAGGTCGAATGCACCGTCGACAACGTAGCCCCGGTGCGCTTTGGCGCACCAATCCTCTTCGCGAAACGGAGGCTGCAGTTCGAGCAGCCGCATCGCGCAGCCATCAAACGCCACGCGTTTCTCGCGAGCGCCGTCGGCGAGCGTTACCCAAGGCGCCGATCCAAAATCAATACGGGTGCAATTCAAGTCATCGATCATTCTGGAGGCGTTTTTTTCATTCGATTGATTCGAATGCGATGCGAACTGAGCGAAGCCCGCAAAATTGCTGCGCTACAGGACTTGCAGTCGACGGAAACATCGTGCTCAGCAGCTATTTCGGATCGGGAACACTCAAGCCGCGACAGATCTTGCGAGCCAGGTTGTCCTGAATTTCGGTGTGTCGCGGTACGGCCTCGACTTCCCCTGTAGACGGATTCGTCCACAGCGAGTGGGAGCGACCTTCACGCTTCAGGTAGCAGCCGCACTTGCGCAGATGCCGTAGCAAAGCCGAACGTTTCATTCGATGGTAACGACCGTTTGATCGGCATCGGCCGGCACACCGCGAAGCCCGTCCGCGCGGCGATCTTCGAGAATCAGGGCGATTGCATCGCGAAGGCTTGCCAGGGCCTCGTCGCGAGTCTGGCCCTGCCCGTTCGCACCGGGCATCTCCGGGCAATAAGCCACATACCATGTGCCATCAAATTCAACGATGGCCGTGAATTCGTTACGCATCGCAATCGTTCTCCAGGCCCTTAACCATAGACCTTACCCCAGCCGAGCAACCCGCCAAAGGCGCGTCGGTCTGAGCTTCTATTTTCTACCGACGGTGGAAAAACGGCTACGCCGTGTCGTCACTTACCAGAGTGATGCCGTTGCAACGGGAACGACCTCACAATAGATCACCGCGAACCCTGCCGGGCCGCCGCTCATGCGTTGCACTTACGACCGGTAATAAAACCACGAACGATTGACGCTTAGTCCTTCTTCATCTTCGCGTAGCGCTCATGCGCTGCGGCGATCTTGGCTTCCTTCTCGTCGCCGTTGTGCAGCACGAAGCGATGATGCAGATGCAACTCTTCACCCTTGGCGAGCTTGTGTTCGCCGTTCGGGTCGCTCTTGTCGAGCGTGCCGAAGGCGTTAGCCGTGAACAGACCGTAGGTGCGCACGTGCCAAGTCGTGGGGTGGCGGAAACTCTGCGGGTGGTTGAAGAAGGCGACGCCCACGATCTGGCCGTCGATCGGTCCATGGTAATCGACCCAGCGGGCGCGTTTACCCCAGCATTCGCCGTCGCGCTGGCCTTCGCTGTTGGCGATGTGCCCTCCCTTGTTCTCCGACACGGCGATCACACTCGGCACGCGAATGCTCAAGCCGGCATCTTTCCGGTCGCCGAAGGTCACGTCGCCTTCGGTGGCGACAAAACGCTGGTCGATGTCGATGAGCCGAGCGCCGTCTTCCACGAGAAACGTCATCGTGCGAAATTCAGTTAGCGTCGGCGCGCCGTCGTGGCCTACGAAGCGATTCTCGGCCGTTAACACAGCGTGCTCGCTATCGGCCTTCTTCTCGACAAAACGCACATGCTCGATGCGCCCCAGCGCGGCAAGCCGCTTCTTTTGGCCGTCGTTCGTCTTCTCGCCCCGATCAAACGTGGCGTGCTCGGCCCAACTGTCGCTGCCGTTGATGTTCTCGTGCCCGAAGCAGATGCCGCGATGATGCGGATGGTCGTGCTGCTCACCCTCGACGGTCTTCATCGGATACTGCCGCGCCATCAAGGTTCCCGACGGGCCATAGACCGGAAACAGGTAAGTCTTGTTCGCCTGGTCGACGACATATTCGGCGAACGGTTCCCCGTCGACCGAGATCTTCGCCCCATGCTCGGTTTCGTCGATCGCGAAGCGATGGTCGGCCGCGGCCAGCGGGCTGGCCAGCGCGAGAACAGACAACAACGCGATGAGTTTCGTGAGCCGCAGCTTCATAAAGGTTCCCCCTGTTTAGAGTGCGATTTCGAGCCGGTCCCAATAAACTTCCGGATTGCCGCCGGGAGACTGCCATTGCCGCACGACAATCCATACCTGCTGCCCAGCGAAGGCCGACAAATCGACGCGGTGCGGTTGGTCGACGTTCTGCGACTCGTCCGATTTCCAAATCGACTGGCCATCGACCAGCACTTCGAGCTTTTGCGGCGCGTGGCCATGGCGAATCGCGCCCAGGATTAACTTCGGTTTCGTCCCGGCCGGCAACGCAATCCGCCGCGCCAGCCGTAGCGGCGCTGCATCGGTGGCTTCGAGCGCGACCGAGGGTCGCGAACTCCCCGGCTGCGGTCCCAGCACGGCCGCCTTGTTCACATAGAGGCCCGAAAGCAGCTTCCAGTCTTTCAATACCTGCGCCGCTGCGTCGCGCAGCGGTACAGGTGCATCGTCGAACCAGTTCGACGACGTATCAAAACGCGCAGAGAGTTGTGCAGCCGGCGCCTTCGCAATCAGCTCGGTGAAGTCGCGCGCCGGATCACCTGACCCCACGCCCGAGAAAACCCAGAACTTTTCGCCATGTAGAATGGCCGGCCCGACAAACGGTTCGTCGTGCGCGAGCAAGTCGACCAGGGCGCTCGCTTGCGGCTGGCCGGTTTCGAGATCGAGCCATACAAACTGCGGCGTTTTACGGTTGCTGCGCAAATCGGACTCACGACGCGCGTAGATAATTTGCTCGTCGTCGAGTAAACGCATTTCAAGCGGCGCATCAAGCTTGTGCTGCCAGAGCAACTCGCCGCTGCCGGCATCAATCGCTACAAGCCACTCGGACTCTTCCACAATCAGCTTGTCGCCGCGCACACCGAGTATTCGGCCCACGTGCGGCATCAACCGTCGCCACAGCACGCGTCCGGTCGCCGCCTCGAGACACTGTAGCGACGGCGTACCCGGCTGAACTACATAGGCCTTGCCGTCGGCAATGCGCGGCGGTTGCAAAAATTGATCGGTCCAATTGAGTGATACGTTCGGCGGAAACCAGGCTTGCCGCCGCGCCCAAAGCGGCGAACCATCGAGCCGGCAACACGCGACCACGCCGGGCAGGGTCGCTAGCAGCGTATCTTCGTGCCGCACGAGCGTGCAGGAAGGATGATCGACAAACGACTTATCGAAATCGAGCAAGGGCCGATCCCACAGCGCTTCGCCGCTATCGCGATCGAGCGCGGCCAGATGCACGGCCGCGTTGCGCGGCGAAATCTCCGCCCGCAACACCAACACGAGTTGCCCGGCGATGACCGGATCCGATACGAAAAACCGGTTCTCCCCCGCCTCGACTTTCCAGACCGGTTTGCCATCATTCAAGGCAATGCACGCTAACCCGGGCCCGGCTTGCAAGAGCCGCCGCGCGAACACCCGCTGCCCCACGATTGTGGGCTGAAACGGCGCGAGCGGCCAAGCGTGGGTCTCGGCCTTGTTGTCGCCCAGATTTTCGTGCCAACGGCGCTGACCACTAGTCAGATCGTATCCTGTGATGCCGAATCGATTGTGCGCGACCAGCCAATTCCCCGACGTGGCGACGCCCAATTGCCGGGCGACCCAATCGATCGGTTTGGCAGCATAGGCGCCGGGGCGATTTCCCGGATTCGCCCCCAGCGTTTGATCGAGCCGCGCGCGGCGCTGCACGTCGAACTCGGCCGGCTGGGGAAATCGATCCGGCTCAGCGCTGGCCGCCACGTTTTCGTCGCCCAGCGGCTCGCGGGCCAACTTCGAAAAATCGCGCAGCATGGTCATAAAGTCGCCTGGTGATACATCGCGATCGGCCAATCGCACGGCCGATTCGGGCAACTCGGGCCAGGTCACCACGTCGGAGGCGACCGGACCCTGGTCATCGACACGAAAGTCGCCAAACATGGCGCGGGCCAACAACTCGTGCGTTACGACGTCGGCATCGCGCTGGTCGGCCGCTCCGGTACGGAACGCGCGAAAATACCCCACGGCGCGCAACAGATCGCCCGACGACAAGTAGCGTTTCCCCAGCCAGAGCTGCGCTGCCGCGGCCGTGGCCGTGGCATGGAACTGCAACGGAATGCGCTCGACGGCGGCGACTTCGCCGCGATCGATGGCCTGGCGGAGTCGCAACTCGGCGCGGTCCAGGAAGTCTTGCTGCATGATCTCGGCCAGGCGGGGATTGGCGGCAAAGCGTTCTTCAATGGCTTGCGGCAGCGAGGTCCAACGGTCGGCATCGCCGGCCAACAGCCAGCCGAACGACTCCCACGATGGCAACGCCGTGATCAGTTCACAGGCCTCGCGCTCCGCGCCGCCGGCCAGCGCCGCATCGATTTCCGCCAGGCGATTGAACCCTTCGCGGCTAATATCGATCTCGACCGGATGACGGTAGCGGACATCGCTCTGCGCCATGTGTTCGGCCAGCGCCGGCACGTGCGGCGAAGCGGCCACCTCGGCCCACGCCACAACGGTTCGCAGTGTTTCGTCGGGGCGCGTCTTGAGTGTGCGCGTGAGCGCGGCCACCGAACGCCAGTCTTCGCGCGTAGCGTTTGCGACAAGTTCATCGTGGGCGGCCCGGGTCGGGGTGAGACGCTGCCCGTCGCCTGTCCAAAACGGCAGGGCGGCGCCGAATTCTCCTAGCCGCGTGTAGGGCCGCGGATCGGCGCTGGCCAAGGCTTCCCGCGCCAAGCCATCGAGATATGGTTCGAGCGTCGGCCAGCCAACCCCGATGTCGCCCGAAATCCAGTTGTCGCTCGCCGCCGCCAGATCTTCGCTAAACGCCCACTTGGCGGCCAGCGAATCGGCATCGGCCAACCCGTCGGCCAACAGACGCAGCACCAATTGCCGCGCGTGATTTCCGCCGATCCCGGCCCCCAGCGTACGCAGAGCACAAGCGCGGAGCCAAGGTTCGGTCGCCACCTCGTCGGGTTGCTGACCTAAGGCTTGTTCGAGCCAGTCGCCATAATCGCGTGCGACGATGGCTGGCGCCTGGCCGACGAGATCGACCGCGGCAAGCTGATCGAGAGCCGGGAACGATCGCACCGAAAGCTTCGCGAGCTGGATCGCCGATAGATCGAGTCCTTTGATTGCATACACGCCCACCGTGCGAATCGGTTTGTCGTGCGACAAGGGCAACGGATCGTAGATTTGGCCCCAGTGTTCGCCATCGCCGCCCACATAAGCCTTCAAACGCGAGCCGGCAATCACCAGACGCACATGCGCCGGAAAACTCACCAGCGGCGCCGGTTTCGATTCGAGTTTGTCCGACGATTCGGTGCGATTGTCGTAGATGACGAGTTCTTTGAGCAGCAACTGTTTTGCTGGTTCGCTTTCCAAGAAACGAAGCGTGTAGAGCGGCTTGCCGGCCTCATCGCCCAGATAGACACCGGTGCCCGCGGCTGCCGAGGAGAGCACCAGGTCGATGGCCACCGGGCCCGCCGCCGGCAGCGCGCATGCCTTCCACACCGGATACACCGGCTCGCCCGTGTCGGCTTGCTTGCCGCCTTCCTGATCGACGCTTTGCAGCCATGCCAACTGGTCCGGCTGCGACCCGTCGAGAACGACGCTCGGCTCGCGCGATTCGCGTCGGGGCAAAGGCTCTGCGCGAAACATGGCGATGTCGGCCAACCGGGTCTTGCCGTCGAAAATCACTTCTTCCGGCGCGCCGGCCAGAGGAACTTCGAGCAACACGAACGCGCCGCGCGCGAGAATCAGCAGCCCGTCTTCGTAGCGTAAATCGAGCGGCGAGTTGCTGTCGTACTTCGTTCGCCAAAAGCGACCGGAATCGGTCTCTAGCAGCGCGAACTTATCGGGAACAGGTGTGGGTTCCTTCCCTGTTCGCTCCACGCGATATGCGGCCCAACTCATCGACGAACCACGGTCGCCGTAGTATCGCAACGAAACGCCTTCACGGCCGTGCCACACGTGAATCGCGAAATGGTCGTAGCCGGCGCCGACCCAACGCAGCAGCGCTTGCTGCGGCCATGGCGCTTTCAGTCGCGCAACGCCTTCCATCGCGCAAGTGCGCCATTCGTCTTTAAACGCCAGGCGTTTGCCATCGGCCGACTCGAACCATTTTTCCAAAATCGACTGCGCCAAATGATGCTGCTCGTGCGGGCGCAGGCGAATGGCGGCATCGACCACCGAGACCGGAGCACCGGCGAGCTGATCTTCGGCATCCCAGGGCCCGCGCGCAACAACCTGTGCCGCGGGCGCGGGAACCGATTCTTGCGCTGGAGCGTTCGCGTCGGCCGCGGCCGGTGGTTTCTCTTCAGACGCGGGTTGCTCGGTCGGCTCTGGCGGTTGCTCCGCAGGCTGCGGGGTTGGAGGGTCGGCAGGCCGAACAGCCTTGCTCGCGTCAGCGTCCTGATTGCTCGGAGCAACATCGGCTCGGCCAGGCGGATTCGGCAGCTGCACGCGTTTGGCGATCTGCCGGCTGGCGCGATTCCAATAGACCACACCAGCGACGAGCGCGATGGCCAGCACCAGGCCGCAGGCAAACCCGGCCGCGGTCCACCAGCGACTCACCGACGAGCGCATTATGCAAACTTGATCGAGCAATTCATCCACGGGCACGTCGACCCGAGCCAGGGCGCGGCTCAGGTACTGTTCCAGATGCAGTTCTTCAGTCAGCGCTTGCTGCAGGGCCGACGAACCGCGCAAGCGCTCGCGCAGCTGTTCGATTTCGGCCAGCGAGAGATCTTCGGGCGCTTTGCGCTGAACGAGTTCGATGAGCTGTTCGTCGGTCATGCGCTGAGCGCCGTTTCGCCCTGTCCCGACGATTTGCGCTCCAGGCAACGGCGCACCGCCTGGCGCGCTCGATGCATGAGCAACCGGACTGCACCCTCGCTGCGTTTGAGCTTGTCGCTAATGGCGGCGATGCGATGCCGGTCGCGGTAATGCATGTCGAGCGCACGCCGTGCGCTGGGGCCAAGTTCATCGAGACATTGCGGCAGATGGTCGATCATATCGTCGTAGAGCGGATCGGGCTCGGGCGACATGGTTTCGAGTTCCAGGCACAACTCGCTCCAGGCAATCTCGCGCCGCGTATCGATCCGGCGGATATGCTCGCGCAGCACGTTGCGCGCGACCCCGATCAGCCACACACGCAGCCGCACTTGGCGCAGTTGCCCGACCTTGCCTTGCAAGCAGCGCAGGAATACCTCTTGGCAAAGGTCGGCGGCGTCTGCCGGTTCGAGAAGACGGGCCGCAAGATAAGCATACACGTCGTGCTGATGCGCTTCGATGATGGCCGCCAGCGCAGGGCGGTCGCCTCGCTGCGCTCGTGCCAGCAAGCGGGCCTCGCCTTGTTGAATCGCGCTCGACTTCTCCACGCGCGACAGGTCGAGCGACGCGGACTCAGCCGGCCGCAACAACGAGAGCGTATGACTTTTGAGAATCGCACCCACTGCGTTTGCCTCGTGCCCAGGGTTCGGGAGCGGTCAACCTTCGCTAGCTAATATAAACAAACTCCGATGCGTAAGGCAAACTGCCGAGAAACCACGTGGAATTTCGGCACAGTGGATGCAACTCCAGCAGCGGAAACAAGGCCGTCAAACCACATCGGCCGGGCGGTTCGCGTCGATTGGCGGAGCATAAAAAAACGCGGCCCCGAAAGTTCGGGACCGCGCTTAAATTCAGCAATGCCGTGGTAGCGAAACGCTTACTTCAGCATCTTTTCGGCGTCGGAGATAATCTGGGCGATTGCCGCCTTGTTCAGTTCCTTGGCGCTGAGCGAATGATTGGCTTGAACCTTGCTCCGGTTGTACACGAGCACGGTCACGTCGACCTTCGGGTTGAGCTTGTAGCTCGCCGGGCCGTTTTCGTTGTCGTTGGGAACGACCACGGCCACGTTCTTAGCGCCCGAGTGTTCCACGAGCTTGCTGGCGTCTTGCTTGAGCGCGTCGGCGTCTTTGCCGATCAAGTTCACGAACGAGGCGGCTTGCTTGTCGGAATATTTTTCGACGACCGTATCGATTTCCTTCATCAAATTGGCGACGTTCTCATCGGCCGAGCGGGTGAAGACGGCGACAACCGGTCGTCCGCCGAGCTTGCAACGGTAGCACAGCGTAGCGCCTTTCTCGACGCCATCGTTGGCGTTGCCGGCGCACTTCTCGACCACAAACGCCGGCACGCTGTCGCCGGGCTGCAAGCCGCTCTTTTCGCCGGCCAGGGCGAACGTGGAACTTGTGGCCAGCGCCAATACGGCAACCATGCTCAGAGTCTTCGACATCTACTGCCTCCTTCAAAAAAACAGGTAGGAAAAAAGGCGGGACAAGTGGGTGGGCCGCCCGCCATGCGGGCTTTTCAAGCCGTTCAATGTAAGCTTGTCGCCGCCGGCTGGCAACTATTTTTCGCCGACCAACGATCTGCGTGCATCATTCTACGCAAACCATCCGCAATAAGTTTGTGGGCAATTTCACGCTTGCGTGAGAATTTTTCGCCAGAACATCACCTCGCGGTCAACTTGCTGTACTCCGTGCGCTTAACCGCCTCCAATCGCCGGGTGAAAATATATGTGGCTCTCGGCCGCGAGGCGGGTTCTCAGGCCTTGCGAAGCGATGACGCCGTCGATCGACGCGGCCCATCCCGGGGCGATCGATTCTTCGTGCCGAAGTTTTTGCCGCATCGCGGGCAACGCCTTTTCCAACGCCAGCAATGCTTCGCCCAAGGTCGCTGCTTCGACTTCCAGCGACGTTCGACCGTCGCACGAGGGCCGCAACGCTGCGGGAATATGCACGGTTGCCATGGCGGCTAGGCCTGCTTCGCGCTGATCGCTTGCCACAACTTCGGCGGCGAGATCGGCAAGCTGCGCATCCGCACACCCACAGCGTGTGCGATCGCGTTGG
>JAGQOS010000079.1 GCA_020427265.1 Planctomycetales bacterium | reverse complement strand
TACGCGCGGCCCCTGGGCGACGGGCCATTGCGGCGTGGCGCCGCGCATGCTGTGCCACACGCCCCAGTAACGCGCGGCCGCGCGCGGTCCGTAATGGTCGAGCTCGGCGAAGGTCGTAAGCATTGGTTCGTCGAGGTCGCCGTAGAGTTGGCCGATGCGCTCCAGCGGCGGCTGCCCCGCTTCGGCAAGCAACTGATTCAGTGCGGCGAGCAGCGCGACCTCGTCGCGCTGAAGCTGTTCGGGTGGCGTCTTGTGCCACGGTCGCCAATCGGGAAACGGAAAGACATCGGGCGGCACACAAAACCCGGTTCCCGTGGCCGCCTGCACGAAATCGCGGCCGCGCGCGGCGAGAATCGCCGACGGGGCATGGTCGAACACGACCAGGTCGGGCCGCACGGTGTCGTAGATCGTGCGCCAGGCGCCCAGCACGGCGCGCATCTCGGGTAGATTCGCCAGGCCGACGTTGTGCAGGATCTGCGGAAAGGTACAGGGCGAAGGAAACGGGTCGGCCACGCGTCGTGTGCGCAGCGGCGATTGCAGGTACTCGACACCTGAACCTGCGAACACCTCTTCGGCCCGCGACAAATCGCGGAGGGCGGCCACCACGCGATGCCCGCGCCGCAACCATTCCCGAGCCGGTGGATCGAGCATCGACAAGTGCCCCAAACCGCCGCCCAATTCCCAAGCTATCAGGATCGTGGCCATCTTCGGATTTCAAATCTCTGCGCTAGGTTGGTATCTGCTGACACCTGCTATATTATCTGTTTCGCGTTGACGTGTCTCCCTGGTCGTGACGCCGCATGAACGGTCGCATTCTGGTTTGTTTCTCGTCGCTGTTGCGGCATTTCGAGCATACATGGCCGACGATCCGTCGCCATGTGATTGAACCGTTGCCTACTCTTTTCGATGTGGCCGGACATTTCCCCGCAAGCGAACGCGGCCGCGGTGCGGAACGACTCGCCGAGATGGCCGGCGACTGCCGCCTGCGTTTCGAGGGCGATCCGGAATTTCCGGCCGAGTGGCTGTCGATGGAGGAAGGGATTGATCCCGAACAACCTCGCGGCGTTTTCGGCAACCTGCTGCAATGGAACTCACTCGCTCGCTGCGCCGATCTGAAACGCGAGATGGAAGCCGACCATGGTGTCTACGATTGGGTCGTTTGGATGCGGCCCGACCTTTACTTTTTTAGCCCCATCGAAGACCTGGCCGCGGCGTCGCGCGATGCGATTTACTTTCCCATCCACGACGCTTACTGGGGATTGAACGACCGCTTCTGTTTTGGCGAGTCGCAGGCGATGGAATTGCGGATGCGAATTCTCGACTTCTTCGTCAATCGCTGGTATGGACGACGTAGCAAGTGTCGCCACGTCCGTCGACGGGAAAATGGTTCGATGTTCTGGAATCCGGAAGTTGTGCTGCGATCACTTATCGACGACCATGAAATTGGGTTGAGACGCACCGAGTCTGTGTCTGGATTGGTGCGGGCTTCGCAAGAAAATCAGCAGGCGCCAACACTCTATGTTTCGCAGCCGCAAGTGTGGGATACGGATGTGGCGCAGCCGCCCGCGTTTCGGGCTACTTGCCGTCGACTGCTGACGATTCCGACCGTTCGTCGGCCGATCGACCGCGTGCCGCTCATGCCGCTGGACGATTGCACGCGGGTCTTCGCTCACTAGTCGCTGAGAGGCTGTCCTGTCTTATCAAAGGGAACGCCAAGTGAGACGAACGTTATGTTGACTACGTGGCCCAACTATTGATTCCCGGCTCATAGTCCGCTAAGGTCGCACACCCCCGCAACATTGGTCATGGCCCAGGGCTTGCGAGAGAGCGGGAGGCCGACGGTCGAAACAACAGACAACAAGGGCGAAAAACAACCACGAGGGCAGCAAGAATGGGAATTCGCACCCGACGTAGCACCAGGTTTCCGTTGCTAGCCAAGTGTACATTTTCAAGTCCCTGGGCCAAACGAACGGCCGCGTGGGCGTCTGCGATGGAAATTTTGGAGTGCCGGCTTCCGAAGTACGCGGGTGGACGTCCACTGCCGTCCAAAATCCCGCCCACAAGTGTCACAAGTCAGCCGGGCGGGCGTTGGCGTCCGATTCCAGGAGGAGACAGCGCAGTTGTTCTGAAACGTTTGCCTCGATCACGGAATCGAACGCGTCCGCGACCTATTGGTCGATCTGCTTCGACAACGATTCAAGGAAGTTGCTCGCGATCAGTTCGTCCAACTGTTCGACAGATGTTTCAGAGTTTTCGCCCGATTCATCAGGCGAAGCAGGAAAGCCGCTCGGATCGATGGCGGACGGCGTCCAAAGAAGCTCGCGGGCAAACGAAGCGTCGATGGCATCGTATTCGGCTGATTCGTCGCTTCCCTGCTCCTCCATTGCCGTCGCCACATCTGTCGACAGTTCCCAGGCGGTGAGAAGCGGGCCGACCTCCGCCGGATCGAAGGAGTTTGATGTCGACGTAGCAGGTGGCGCGGGGAGCGACGTTGGCGAAGGCAGCTCGGGGATTTCCGGTTGCGGCAGACCGAGCGCCTTGCGGGCAACGTAGGAAGCATCGAGCGAGGAAACCGTACCATCACCCGTGACATCGGCGACCGTCATTGGAGATACCGCGCCGTAAGCGGCAAAGCCTTCGTCGAGGCCGACTGCCACGCGCGCGATTAGAGCGGCATCGAGTGCGCTAAAATCGCCGTTGCCGCTGGCATCGCCGAAAAAGCCGACGCTGTGGAAGCCGACTCCACCGGCATCCGGTAAGGCTCCGTCGTTAATCTCAATCGCATCGATCATGATCGCGTGTGCACCGCCTGGCCGGGCCGTCGCAGGGACGTTCGCCCCAAGCACCAGCAGATCGGCCGGGCCTCCGCCGAGCGCCTCGCTACCAGTCAAGCGAATGCGTGCTTCACCCGGCGTTGTGGCGTCGAAAGATTCCACTTGCCACGTGGGCGGCAGGCTGCTGGCCGGTGTGGCCCCGGTGATTTCGAGTAACGTCGGGTCGTAGTGGACGACGAGGGTTGCGGCGAGAATTCCCTCCGCCTCGTCCAAGCCGACTGGAATTCCCGCAGTCCCATTCAACTGCACGACTTGCCCTGCGCCGCGTACAAACGAACGCACCTCCAACCGAGGCTCGCTCGACGGGCCGACCTGAAATGGTAAAACGAAGTCGCCGCCCGGCGTGCCGTTCGCGTCGCCATCGAGCAATTCGCCGTCGGGCGCAGCAAAACCATCGCTGGCGCTGCGAAGGCGCAACGTGTAGTTGTCTGGCGGAAGCATGCCATGTAAGGGCACAAAAACGAGCCAATCGGCCGCTTCGCTCCAAGCCAGTGAACCGGGAACCAAGCCATTGGCGCCGCTAAGCGTGACATCGGCAACTTGATTGCCACCTTGTTGCGAACGGTAAAGGTTGATTGGCTGCGGATCAAATGGCCGAGTAAATCCAATCGTTACGGCGGCCGTGTCGGCAGTGATGACTTCAGCGCGGAGCGTCGCCCCGATGACCGTGAGAGTGCCATCGACTGCAGCCCCGAGAATTTGGCCTTCGTTCAGCGAGGAACTTGCCACCTCGATTGCGGCCGTTGCGCCCTCAGGAGCGTCGGCCTTCACAACGAAGTCGAAGTGCAACAGGTCGCTGGGCCCAGGCGTTAGCGGCCGGGTGCCAAACATCGATATATCAATCCGTCCCAAAACGTCGTCGACAACGGGCACGATGGACCAGGCCGCCACGTGCTCGGCGAGCCGTATATCGTCCGCCGTGATGTTGATCCATTGCGTGTCGTAAGCGATTGATACGTCGAACGCTTCCAGCCCGGCAGCCTCATCGATCGACAGCGATGCGGTCGCGCGCGAGCCCGACGCGCCGAACGCGTCGTTTACGGTCAACAGACGGTCGGCGAGCGTATAGACATTGATGGTAACCGTTGCCGCTGCGGAAACGTCGCGGTCGTCGTCTGCCGCGTAGGCAAACGTGTCGAGCCCGACAAACCCGACTTGGGGAACGTATTCGAACGAACCATCGTTGCGAAGCGTCAGCACGCCATGACTCGGAGGCGATACAACTTGCGCCGAGAGCGAGTCGCCTTCCGGATCTGTATCGTTTTTCAGCACGCCGTCGGCCGCGTCGACCGTAAGACGCGTGCCAGCGGGAACGCCATAGTCGTCATCCGCGGCGACCGTCGGTTCATTCCCCGGCCCACGCTGCAAGCCAAAATCGATGCCAGAGCGGTCTTCGCCAGCGGCGAGTTCGATGACATGCGTGCCCGGGGGAGTGAAAATGCGGTCCAAATGCAGCACGTACGCTCCGCCAGGCGTAGAAACAAAGAGTTGATCGCCTTCTGAAGCAACGGAAAGGAAATAATGTTGAAATGGCTCCAATTCGACTACCTGAGCGCCTGTGTCCGCAACCTCCAGCAACTCAAATGTCGACGAACTGTAGCGAACTAGCGATTCGCCTCCATCCGGAAGATTGTAGAGAACAGGCTGTTGCGTATCGAAGGCGATGCCACCGCGCTCTCCTCCCGAATCGCCTCGATACTCGAACCATCGGTGATAGTAGCGAATACCGCCCCCCCGTTCATGAGCAAGATACTGACCTCCTGGGCTGACCGCGATGCTCGACAAATACGCGTATCCAGCCGACATGGAAGTATCGTGCGTTCGGAACTCGCCTCGCGTCGGGTCGTAGACGACATAATCGTCGTTACCCATTTGAGTGAATACGAGCAGACTTCGGTCCTGTCCGCGGTAGATGACCGACGGCGTCCTCACGGATCGGGTGGTTTCCTCCAATTCATTACGTGTACCCCAAATGCGAAAGACGGGTTGACCGATGCCTAAGCTCGGACCGTGAACCGTTACGAACCCGTCTCCGTGATAGGCAAGCGACAGATCGAGCACGCCGCTGATCGAACTGGCTACGGGGGTCGTCAAATTGCGGATGTCGCCCGTCTCCAGATCGATCTTGGAAACGACGAGGTTGCCACCCGCGGTGAACTCCTGGCCAACATAGAGATAGCGATAATCGGGCGAGATGTCGATGCCGCTCAACTCCACACCTACTTCAATCGAAGGCAGATACTGCTGCCGAGCCACGTCATACCGGACGACTTCGCCGCCAGGAGCCAGCACATAGAGAATTTCTCGCGACTTATCGTAGATGTGCTCGAAGCGATCGTACGATCCGGCCTGATCCGCGGGAACAGCAACGGGAACCATTCCTCCCTCGGTGATCGACAGACTCGTGATTTCCCAATTGACGCGCGTTTCGGCGCGAACCGCATGAATCCCAGGCGGCAGGTTGGAAAACGTGTACGCGCCCTCGCCGTTCGTCACGCGCGACGGCTCGCGATCGGCATCGAACGCGCCGTCTTCATTCAGATCAAGATAAACCGTCCAGCCGGCCAGCGGCGTTTCGCCGGCCAGGGGCTCATACTCGCCGTCGCCGTCGATGTCGGACCAGAGCGTGCCGTTGATCGAGGCTGGCGGGAATACTTCCAGGTCGACGCGCGTTTCCGCCGACGTGAATTCCTCATCGCTGACCGTATAGGTGAAGAAATCAGGGCCGAGATAGCCGGTGTCGGGAACGTAGACAAATGTGCCGTCCGGTGAGAATGTCAATTCGCCATGTGCAACGTCCGCAACCAGTTCGGCAACCAAGGCCGGCGAGTCGACATCGACGTCGTTCGTTAACACGCCGTCGATCGCGTCGACCGAAAGCTGCACGTCGCGAACGACCTTGTAATCATCGCCGTGCGGCACAGGCGCGTCGTTGACCGGTTCGACCGTGACCTGAACGGTCGCCGTGCCGACATCGCCGTGCACATCGATCACCGTGTAAGTAAACGCATCGGTTCCAAAAAAGTCGCGATTCGGCGTGTAGCGAATGGTCTCGACCAATTCAATCGCCCCGGCGATGGCCTGGTCCGGCGTCGGTTCGCTGTTGGCCTCGTACGACGCCGCACCGGCGCCGTCGGTATCCGGCAGTCGATGAATGGTCGTTGCGTCGCCTGGGGCCAAGGGCGCCCCGGCCCAGCGCCCGAAACTCTGCGCGAGCACAAAGCGAGTATTCGCTTGAATGCCGCCCCAGATGAGGAAGTCGTCGATCTTCGACGCGTCGCCGAATCCGGTGTCGCTATCGCGGTAGAGAGCGATTTCACCCTGGGCGGCGGTTTCCGTAATCTCGGCTGGCCAGTCGACTGCAACGTAAGCATTCGGCGCAATCGTCATCCCCGCGGCAACGCTCGCCAGGCTGATCGACGCGGTCGGCGTCACCAGCCAATGCGCGGCCGCGCCGAGATCGATCGGATCAGCGGTCGTATTGTACAGTTCGATGAAACCACCGGCGCTAACTTCAGCGAGCACGAGCGACGGAATCGCCGCGCCGGTCGGATTGAGCGGCGCTGAAATCTCTTCGCGCACGATCGTCGCGACGCCATGGGCGGGCTGCGTTAGCTCGTCGAACGTGAAGGCGTCGCCGTCGGGATCGGCGTCGTTGGCCAACGCGTCGATAGGAATCGGCACATCCTCGGGCGTGCTGACTTCGTCGTCGACCGGTTCCGGCGGATTGCTGGTGATGCGAACCTGGTGCGACACGTTGTACGATCCGTCGTCGTCCTGAACCGCGACGGTGACGTCATAGACCGCACCAACTCCGCCGGCGTAGACATGTTCCGCCACGGACGTGTCGCCGTCATAATCATCGGACGTTTCATCGCCCCAGTCGACCGTCCAGGAAACAATGGCATCATCGCCCGGGTCGGATGCAACAAGTTGCAACGAATATGACTGAGCGGCCACGACCGTGCCGTCGCCAACAGTCGAGAGCAGCGGCGGCCTGTTGTTCACCGTGAGCAACACTGACGCCACATCGAATGCGCCGGATTCGTCTTCGACACGAACATGAACCGGGTACGCGCCGTTGTCGTCAACTCCCAGCGAGCGAAGCGTTTCCCAATCGACCACCGGAGTCGGGCCTTCGGCATCGCTGAAGTCGCCGTCGTCGTTCAAGTCCCAGGCAAACGTCAGTGCTTCCCCGTCGCTGTCGAACGAGGCCGACGCATCCAACTGCAAGGTGTCTCCCTCGCCAATTATGTCGTCACCTTCGATTACGGCCTTTGGATCGTCGGGAACGTTTGCTACTTGAATCGTTACCGTGGCCGTATTCGAGCCAAGCACGCCGTCGGATATCCAATACGTGAAGCTATCCGTGCCGTAAAATTCGGCGTCAGGCGAGTAGATAAACGTACCGTCTTCGAAAAACCACGATTGCCCGTGCTGCGTCAACCGGCCAAAACCGCCAAATTCGACGCTATCTCCGTCCACATCGAAGTCGTTCGCCAGAATGCCCTCGATCGGAGCGCCAAGCAACTCGTCCCACTGAATCGACCATGATCTTAACGCCGGCGTCGCGAACCGATCGGTGGTCTCGAGATGCGCTCGCAAGCGGATCGCCTCGCGTGGGAGGCCCGCCAGATCGACCGATTCGTCGATGCCGCTGAAACCCTCAAATGGCACATCGCCTTCGGCAGGTAACACATCGACCATGAGCGACGTGCCTTCCGGCCGCAGAATGTCGAGGTTCAATGTTCCCCAGGCCAGATCCGCGACCGGTCGAATGAGCGACGAAGTGTATGAACCAACGGGAGCGTAATCGGTGTGTGACGCCAATCGAACCCCAGCGTCGAGATGGGGTCCGGGATCATCATCCCAGTTCAGCATCGCCGGCGCTACCAGGTCGGACATGACACCTCCATCTGCTTCAATGCGAGATGCGTCAGTGGCGGCGGATTCCGCAGTCCTAAAGGTTACATCGTGATCGTTCCACGCAATACCGACGGCGTAGCTCTCACCCGGGCGGAAATTGTATTCCACCGGCACTTCGTAGTATGTACGCCCCTGGTACTCCAACAAAACGGCTTCGGAATAGACCTTTTCAAAATCATTCGTCGATTGGTCACGATGGTACACGACGATCTCGGCCGGCAAATCATCCTCGAAATCCAACCACATAATGAAGCCGACCAGCGCCCAGTCTGTGGTCGTATCGAACACGCCGGCTATGGTTCCCGACTGGAGTTGCTGCTCCATGCGCGCACCAGTACTGAAACCATTTAGGTATCCACTACCGACCGACCGATTCAACTCGACACCGCCAAAGTGCCCGATCTTCGTCGAATTAAAGACGCCCTCGTCGAAATCCCATCCAACTGGCTGCCCAATACCATCCCGGCCTACCAGCAGCAGCGAGTCCTCATCGACCGTGTAGACATCATCGACCGCCGTCGGATTATCGGGCAGCGGGTTGACCGTAATCGTTACCGTCGTTAGGTTCGATTCATCGCCGCCGGCGACGGCGCGGTAGGTAAAACTGTCGACGCCAAAGTAGTCGGCGTTGGGCGTGTACTCGAACGAGCCGTTGGCGTTAAGCGTGAGCGCGCCGTGGGAAACGTCTTGCACGATCGTCGGCGAGAGCGTTTCGCCGTCGGCGTCGCGGTCGTTTGCCAGGATGCCGGCCAGGAAGTCGACCGCAAGCGTCGCGTCTTCGTCTACGTCATAAGCGTCGTCCTCGGCCACCGGCAAGTCGGGCACGCCGGCGATGTTGAGTGAGACGGTGGCGATGTTCGAGTCGTCGTCGCCGTCGTTCGCAACGTAAGTAAAGCTGTCGAAGCCGAAATGATCGGGATTGGGCGTGTAGGTAAACCCGCCATCCGCCTGCATTTCGACGCTGCCAAACAACGGATCGCGCACCAACTGGGCGGTCAGGGCGTCGCCGTCTGCGTCGGAATCGTTAATGAGCACACCCGGTGTGGCGATGACCAGAGTCTCGCCTTCCGTTGCGTCGAACGCATCGTTTGCCGCCTCGGGCGCGTGATTCTCGATCAGGCCGGCGTCGACTGTGAGCAGCGATTCGCCAATCGCTAGTTCGAAGGCGTCGGTCAACCGCGTGGCCGGATCGGGGTCGCTATCCGCTGCGCGATCGTCGCCGACAAGTGGAAGCGTCAGGTCGGTATCCACCGGATCGGTGAAATGTACGCGATAGGTCACATGTAACAGGCGATCGAACGAATAGCTTCCATCCTCGCCCGAAACGGTGCTGGCGACGAATTGCTCAGACCCATCGACGCCATCGACTTCGTACAGCGCGACATCGACTGCTGCGACCGGCGGTTCGCCGGCATCGCGCACGCCGTTGCCGTCGATGTCGAACCAGACAACGCCGCTAATCGCCATTGGCGGACTCGCCTGCCAGACCAGATCGTAAAGCCGGCCGGTATTGGCCCCGCTGATTTTCAAAAAGTACTCGCCGGTCACATTAATCAGTTCGTCGATCCGCGCCGGATCGGAATCGGCCGCTACCTCCGCAACGACAGCGCCGGCCGCATCGACCAATTGCAGCGTCAGTTCCCCGTCGCCAGCGGCCGGCGTTATGTCGACCCGCAGCCGCTGCGTATCGCCGGGCAGATCGATGCGATACCAGTCGTCATCGACCTGCCAGGCCAGTCCGGCGATGTCCGAAAGCGGCACATCGGACATCTGCTCCAAATCGTAAGCCGCTTCACGCGCGTCGTTCTCTTCGTACGAGTCGTCCGCCTGCTGAACGCCGAAATCGAGATTCGCGAACGCTTCGCCTTCGGCGAGTGTGACGTGATGGCCCCCGTCGGCGCGGAAGACGCGATACGAGTACACTGCTCCGGTCAGCACATTGTCAAGTTGGCTCTCATCGTTGGCGCCGATCAACACCGTGCCATCGTAAATTGCAAGCGATTTGCCAAACTCATCCCCTCGTTCGGGAGTGGGGTTGCCGATCGTCAGTTCCACGTTGCCCGTAGCGATTTCCACGAGATGAACCGCCCCCGTATCCGAAGTATTGGTGTCGGTTCCGGGCGCTCCAACCAGAATCCGATCACCTATGATGGCGACCGCGGCGCCGTAGGCATCGCTGTCGTTCGGGAAAGGCGACTCGTATTGATAGATTTCCTGAGACAATTCCGAGTCGATTACTTGTATGCGACCGCTCGTATTCCCAACGACCACCAGTCGCTCATCGTCGGCGATGGACGCGACGTCGAATTGTACTGCACCGTAGTCATGGACCTGTTCACCCGTGAAGGCGTCAAACTGATAGAGCAACCCATCTTCCGTCCACGCGAATACGTACGGACCGACCGCGGCGACATGCCTGCCGAATTCGTTGCTATTCTCTGGAACCGGGTTATCGATTCTATGAACAAAGTCCAGCGACTCAGAGTTATAAATGTAGACAGTTCCGGCATCGCCATTGCCGTCGATCTCCTCACCTGCCGCTCCGACCACGATATAGCCATCGCCATGGTCGAGCGACCAGCCAAACTCATTGTATTTGTTAGTCGATCGATTCGAGATTTCACGCGGTTGATCGATCTTGGCGACATCGTAGACCGTGACGACGCCGTGCAAATCCTGGGACGAAGATGTCTGGCGTTTGCCGACGATGAATTGGTTACCGAATGCCGCGGTCGCGTTGCCAAACCGATCGTGAAGGCTCATACGGCGATGTCGGATCGCCTCCGACAATTCGCCCGAATCCGCGTTCACGAGATACGCTGCGCCGATGTCGTTCGTCGCGCCGGGGGCGCCGACAACGTAAAATCCATCGCCAGCCGAAATGTTCTCGCTAAAGTCACTTCGCGGCTCCCCGGGTACCGTGACATATCGCAATGACGCGGAATCTTCGATTGGCGGAGACCGCTGATACCATCCAGCCAGCGGCAACTGCCGGACGACATAATCGCCCGCGGCCAAACCGGTAAAAGCGTATTGGCCCAGGTCGTTCGTCGTTGTCGTCGGTTCGCCAGCGTCGAACTGCTCGTTGTTGTTCTCATCGAGGTAAACGCTCCAATCGACCAGCGGCGGTTCGCCTAGGTTGCGAACGCGATCGCCATTGAGGTCCGACCACAACACGCCGCCGATCGAATTCGCGGGAACTGCCTGCCAGACCAGGTCGTACAGACGACCCGCGTGCGGGCCGGCGACAACTAGAAAATGCTCGCCCGGCGAGTCAATGGCCGCCTCGAGGGTTGTGGGCAGCGTGTCGGCCGTGACTTGATCAAGAACGGCGCCTGCGGCGTCGACGAGTTGTAGTTGCAGCGTGCCCTCGCCCGGTTCGGGCAGCAAATCGACGCGGAAACGCGCGGTATCGGCCGGCAAGTCGATGCGGTACCAGTCGCGGTCACCCTGCATGGCCAGGCCGGCAACAGCGGAGAGCGATCCGTGCGAGGTCGCCGGCAATTCGTAGGCGTCTTGCTGAATATCGTTGGGCTCGTAGTCGTCGTCGTCGTTCCGATCGGGAATGTCAATCACATGAATTGTCACTGTCGCGACGTTCGACGACAGTGCGCCGTCGGTCGCTTGGTATGTGAACGAGTCGTCGCCAAAATAATCCCCGTCGGGTGCGTAATCGAAGGTTCCGTCGGCGCGCAGCGTCAACTCGCCATGGGCGACATCGTCGACGAGAACCGCCGTGATCGAATCGCCGTCAACGTCACCGTCGTTGGTCAGCATGCTTTCAACGACCTCGATCGAGAACGGCAAGTCCTCTTCGGTCGAGTACGAATCAAAGATGGCGACTGGGGCGTCGGGCAGCGGATTGACGGTAATCGTTACCGTTGCGTCATTCGATTCATCGCCGGCGGCCGTCGCTCGATAGGTGAAACTGTCGATACCGAAGAAGTCGGCGTCCGGCGTGTACTCGAACGAGCCATCGGCATTGAATGTGAGCGTGCCGTGGGCGACGTCTTGCTGAACAGCGCCCGACTCGATCACATCGCCATCGACGTCGGAGTCGTTCGTCAAAACACCTTGAGCAACGTCGACCGTTAGCGAGCTGTCTTCGTCGACTTCGTAAGCGTCGTCTTCGGCCACAGGCAAGTCGGGCATGGGCCGGACATTGAGCGTCACCGTGGCGACGTTCGAATACTGGCTGCCGTCGTGGGCGCGATACGTGAAGCTGTCCGTACCAACGTAGTCGGGCTCCGGATAGTAGCCAAA
Organism: Planctomycetales bacterium; assembly: GCA_020427265.1. Taxonomy (GTDB): domain Bacteria; phylum Planctomycetota; class Planctomycetia; order Pirellulales; family JAGQOS01; genus JAGQOS01. The sequence goes on along the minus strand of JAGQOS010000079.1, from coordinate 2,044 downwards.
ACTGCCGTCGATGCTGAACACAAGCATACCGAGCGAAGTCTCGCTGACGAGATGCGCCGTTAGAAAATCGCCGTCGGCATCGATATCGTTTTCGAGAATGCCGATTGGAAAAATGGCGAAATTACGATCTTCATCAAGATCGTAATGGTCGTCGACCGCCTGCGGCGCTGCCGACAAAACCAGGCGCGCTTCGAGTAGCTCGAGTCCCCAAGGGCGGGAGCGGTTGCGGCGTTTGGCGCCCCGATTTGCCAGCCGGTTTCCCTGTGTGAATTTACCGCTCCGGCGCAAACGAAATGATAACGCCATGACTGTGAGCCCCGAGTGGAACGGACGATGCCTTGCAGCCTTTGACAAGACTTGTGACCCAGAGAAGATAGCTTAACCGATTGGGAGCTATTTCACTATGCTTCGGGTGGTTTAGCGGATGCCGTCCGGTGGGGAGAAACAGCAGGTCACAGGTGCGTTACGACGCCGAATCAAGTGATTTTGGCGAAGTTTTGGAAAAATTCTCTTCCGCCGTCGCGGACAAGGGTTCTGGCATTCCCAAGGATGGAGCACACGAAGGGGGACCTTTGCCGAAATCGCCCTGATCGAGCGAGACGAGACTCTCGGCTCTGCCTTGCGGCTCTGATAAGCCGTTCAGAATTTCTGATTTGCCGCTAGACTGCGGTCGATCTCCGCCAATAGAACATTCCGAAGCGAGTCACGAGTCGCAATTGTACGCGTCTGGCGGCGCGCTACCCGACGTCATGCACGAACGGCAAGGTGCTAACTTGCGACGGTGTGCATCACCCCTGCGTCTGTATTACCCCCTTGCGCAACGATCGCGTGCGTGTTATCGCGATTTTTTCGGGGAAAGTGCAACAGATTGCGACAGCAAAATGACGAGGGCATGTTGCACTAACCACTGCAACAATGGGGATTTCTGTGGAATTCTGAGCATTTTGACGTCGTGGAGGTTGTCTCAGATTCGTGTTTTGTACCGCCCACTTCTTCGAAGAGATTTCGAGCAAAGGAATTACATCGCCAGCCGGCGTGATTCTGTTGTTGGTGCGGGCGCCTACCTGATACGCTTGGGACGCCGGGTGGGGGAACGCTGAATTCTCTTACGGCCCGGAGTTCGAGCTCAGTCGCCGAAATCGTCGGCGTCGAGTCGCTCGATCAGTGCGTCCAGTTCGCGGGCGCCGGATGACGAGTCGATCTCGTCCGAAGCGAGAGCGGATGCCAGAGGCTCGTCGGCGGATCGCAACGGCAGCCCGTCGAGCGGATTCAAGCCGTAATGCAGCAAGGCCGCATCCCAGAGGGCGTATGCCTGTTTGTCGCTTTGATCGATGACGGCGAGACTTTCCGTTTGCGATTCGCCGTCGTCGAGCGCTAGGGATCGTTGCGCCGTGTCTTTACTGGCATCAAAGCGCGAGAAACCGACGGACGCCTTTTCTAAGTCGCTTGTGAATTTTCTGTCGGAAGTCACGAGCGGTGGCAGAATGGCGGACGCGACTTCCGATCCATCGAAGTAGGGATAGCCGAACGGATATACCAATAGCGATTCTTCCGTGGCAGTTAACAGGAAGTTCGCCGTGAAGAGCGATAAATCGCCAAATCCAACGCGACCGTCGCGATCGAAATCGGCCGCCGGCGCCTGCGACGGGTCGGTGTATTCGGAGAAGAACGACGAGGTGAATATCGCGAGATCTCCGAAGCCGATCGCTCGATTGTCGTCCAGATCGTAGGGCGCCGGCCAGAGGCGAGTCGACGGCGTGCGACTTGTGAAGGTCGTGACCGGATCGACGGACTCGGTCAAGCGAATCTCCGATTGGTCGCTTGGCTCGAGCCACACCCAATCGCCGTCAAAGGGACGGACATCGGCCGAGAGTCCAGGGCCGTCCGTCGTCGGCGCGAATCGCACGGTCGCCAGCAGAACATGTTCGGTCGCATCGATCACGATTGCCGTATCCCTCACGCCGGAAAGCGAAATTCGTCCCAATTGTTCGTCGATCGAGTTGTCGAACGATACCGCCGAGAATGCGCTGCCAGGGATAATTTG
>JAGQOS010000078.1:10278-14081 GCA_020427265.1 Planctomycetales bacterium | reverse complement strand
GTCGAGGGCGACACCTTCATCCATAGCGACGGCCACCGCCTCGTCGTGAGCGATGCCAACGCCGGTACCGTGTCGGTATTCAATTCGCTCGATTCCGAGCCGGCCAAGTACCAGGGCCTGAACTCACCGTCGCATGTCGCCATCGCGGGCGATCGCGTGATCGTTTATGAAGCAGGACGGCAGCGCCTGGTGAAACTCTCGCTCGCTGCTAAAGTTACGGCGCCCGGTCCATCGGTAACACCTGCCGCGGCTGGCGAACCCATCGAATCGCCACATACGGACGTCGACTTTCAAGAACTTGGACGCGCGGGAGGCATCCCACTGGCCGTCGCCGTATCGCCGCGCGACAACGGCCTGGTCGTTTCGCTGCGCACCCAATCCAATGCGCCCACGGCGATCAAGCTAGGCGTAGCCAACGCGCACCATGCTTACCAGCTCGCCAGCGACGCAGCCTCGCCATCTACAACTGCGACGACGCCAACAACGTTTACCCGCGCTTTTCGGTTTCCTGCTGGCGATTGGTCGACACTGCGGCTGGCGGTCGCCGTCGAGGCGCCCGCGCAGCGCGAGCGGTTCGGGTTTCATGATCAGCGAGCGATTCACGCCCCGTTCTCCGAGCAACCGAACGATTGGGCTCCCTTTGACTTGGCCCTGTATCAAGAATTGGTCGAAGCGAAGCGCGAACAAATCCGTATTCTATTCGACCAGCCGACTGACGGCAAAGCGACAATCGTCATCGAAGACCCGTCGGGACGGCGAGTTCGCAATTTAGTGTCCGGCCGCGACTTCGCCGCCGGGCGACATACGCTCGTTTGGGATGGTCGCGACGAATCGGGCACACTCGTAACGCCGGGACAATTTCGCTGGCGCGGCATCGCGCATCCGGGAATTCGCCCGGTATACAAAATGCATTTCGCCAACGGCGGCGAATCAACCACCGCATCCTGGGGACCGAACCACAGTACATTTCATAATGCCGCCGCCAACGACAAGCTCATTTTCTTCGCCGCCCCGGTCACCGAGGGTGGCTGGGCCTTGGTCGCACTCGATGCCGACGGCCGCTTCGTCCAAGGCTACGAGCACCTGCATGGCTATGGAATCCAGCACGACGCGATCGCCGCCGACGAGCAGTATCTCTATTGCGCGCAAGACGGGTTTTCGTGGGGCGGCACGAAGAATGTCGACCTGGCCAGCGAAGATTGGAAAGCCACGTGGACACTCACCGTCGTACGTTACGACATCGCTTCGGGAAAGGTCGTCGAGTTTCCAGGCGGAAAGCGGGCCATCCAGGTCGACACGATGGAAGTTGGCCCAGGCGCCAATCATCCTGATTTACAGGACTTCAATCTTGGCGGCTTGGCTGTCCACGGTGGCAAACTTTACATCGGTTCGCGCGACGAACGAGCCGTGTTCGTTTACGACGCGCAATCGGGCCAGCGGCTCGAACTGATTTTGCTTCCCGGCGTTCGCCACTTGGCCACCGACCGTCGTCGTGGCTTCGTTTATGCGGCAACTGATCGAGACGTGGTGAGGCTCGACACGCGCCGAAAGGTTTTCGACGTCGACAAGATCGAGATCCGGGGACTGGCTATCTCTCTCAATGGCGATCTAATGTTGAGCGACGGCGAGTCGCATCAAATTCAACGCTTCACACCGGCGGGCAAACACGTAGCGACCCTCGGCGCACCCGGAGGGCCCTATCGGGGCCCGTATGATCCGGCGCGCATGGTCAACCCGGCCGGCTTGGTGTTTGGGCCGCGAGGCAAACTTTGGGTGACCGAGAAACGCTGGAACCCCAAGCGCATCTTGGCGTGGCAACTCGAATCGAACGGCGACCGTGTGGTCTACGAAAAATTCGGCATGCCGCACTATGGCGGCGACGGCTCCGGGTTCGACCCCGAAAACCCGCGCCGCTGGATTGGATTAGGCTGCTTCTGGGATGTCGACATCGCACAGGGCTCGGCCCGGCCCACACACATTCTCTCCCTCGCCGAGGGACACTTCGGTAACTACGAGCCGCAGGGTTATCACTTCTTTCGCGATTCCGGCCGCACGTTCGTGTGCACGCGGGGAAAAATCGCGGTCATCTCCGAAGTACTGCCCGATGGCACGCTCCACGACCTGGCCGCCGTGGCCGGCACGCATCATTTTGGTTACGGCTGCAACTGGGACCCGCCCCCCAGCTACATCGACGCCTTCTACGCCAAGTGGCCCGAGAAACGAGCCGGCGAACACCCGGGTCGTAAAGGCGAAGGCAAGCCCTGGTCGCAGCGCGGGATGGGTGTACTCTGGGTCGATCGCAATGGTGATGGCGCTCCGCAGCAAGAAGAATTCGACTTCTGCGGCGACAAGATCGATTTCGCCGGCGGCGCCTGGGGGCACTTGCAAACCTCGCTCACAATCGACATCCCTGTAGCGATCGAAGACCAGGTGAAAGTCGTGCGCATCGCCCCGAGAGGTTTTTTGCCCAACGGCGTTCCCGACTACCCCACTCTAGACGAAGCCATTGCCACGGCCACGCCCGTCGATCTCTCACCCGGATACAAGCGCAGCGGTGTCGCCACAGTGCGCGACCGCTTTGGTCGTTTCGTTTTCAACTCCGACCCGGAAATGAACGCCTATCAAGTCGGTCGGCCGACGTTCGGCGCGAAAGCGTCCTCGAGCGAATCGCCGCCGGCCTACGCCGCCGTCGGTCGACACCTGTGGAGCTATCCGAATCGCTGGAGCGACGTGCATGGCTCGCACGATGCACCGCTACCCGAACCCGGCGTGATGCAAGGCACGATGGGCATCCTGGGCGTGGCCCCCTTGGACGACGAGGCCGACGTCTTCTTCCTTAACGGCAATCACGGCCGCTGCTTCCTGCTTTCGACCGACGGCCTCTATCTCGATGAGGCGTTCGTCGACGTGCGCGTGAGCTACCTGAAAAACGAATATCGACTCGGTGGCGAAATCTTCGGCGGCAGCTTCGCGCGTTCGCACGGCGATGGCAAATACTACGTGCAAATCGGCCACGGGCCGTATCGAATTTACGAATTGACCGGCCTGGATCACACGCAGCGCCTGGCCGGAACGATCAACGTCACCAAGGCGCAGATTCTGGCCGCCCAGCAACAAACGCTTCGCCAGGCGGCTGCCGAGCACGTCTCGCGCCAAGCGACCGTTCCCGCGACCATTCAATGGGACAAGAGCGGCAAATTCCGCGTACAGCTCGCCGTATCCGTCGACGCCACCCATTTGCATTTGCACTACCAGGTGCAAGACTCCTCACCGTGGGTCAACAACGGGCGCGATTGGACAAAACTCTTCGCCACAGGCGATTCGGTCGATCTGCAATTAGCAACAGATTCGCAGGCCGATCCTCGCCGCCGCGCGCCGGCGCCAGGCGACAAACGTTTGCTGGTCGCGCCGTTTGAAGGCGAACCGATCGCCGTGCTCTACGAATACCGCCAGCCGGGCGGCGAGAATCCGATCGAGTTCACGTCGCCCTGGCGAGGGGAAAAGGTCGACAACGTCGTGCGGCTCGCCAGTGCGACAATTAATATCAAGACGAATAATGGCGCCTATGAAGTGTGGTTCGATGTGCCTCTGGCCGACCTCGACTTCGCGCCGCGAAGCGAAACGACCTATCGCGCCGATTTCGGCGTGACTTTCGGCGACGCAGCCGGCGCCGATACGAATTTGCGCTCGTACTGGTCTAATCAGAGCACAAACCTTGTGGACGACATCCCGGGCGAAATCATGCTCGCCCCGAACCTCTGGGGCGAATTGCGATTTGCGCCGCCGGGAGCCGAAGAGTAGCG
>JAGQOS010000078.1:0-10247 GCA_020427265.1 Planctomycetales bacterium | reverse complement strand
AGAGGTTATATGGGGCACACATGCCTGCCATGAAGCCGGACACAAATAAAGCCTCAGTCTATTGTAATAGTTTGAGCGCTTTTCGCGCTTCATCATTGACAAACTTCCATTCCGTCCGGTTCGTTCTTCCTGGCGTCACTGACCCAAGCGTAGTAAGAATAATAATCATCGATTCTCGACCGCTACTATTTGAGATGGCCGCGTTGGCGGAATTGCGAACTATCTCCCACTCCGTCCTGTTATCTTTTTTGGGTGCCGTAAGGCTAAGTTGTTTCAGTATCATATTTCGAGCCTTGAAAAAGTTGCTATTACGATTCTCACGAAGGTAGTCCTGCGCCGTGCGCGACACGCTCTCAATCGCCGCCCACTCACCAATATTCTCCGTTTTGGGGTGTACCTTTTGCAATGCACTTAGAATGGTATCCAAGGCCGCAGCTTCATCCGCTGTTGCCTGTTTACCGAGAAAGCATGTTGTTAAACACATCAATACAAGGACTTGGTACTTCATCACGATAACTCCGAGAAAGGTCACAGTGATCCCAATAGCTACTACAACAATCTTGCAGATCTGCCGCTGACATGCAAGCATGAAGTACGATTTCAGCTTTCGCACACTCAACCATAAATCGAGTACGCAATCCTGCTTACGACGATCGCCCGAGGACTCCCATTCCATACCTGCGGCATGATAGCCGGACGAAGCATCTGACGGCTGACAAAAATGAACAAAAATGTGCAACTTGCCAAATGTGACAAACAAGACATATCGAGGAACCATCATGCCATCAATCACTCGACGCGAATTGCTCAAGACTTCGGCCGCGACGGCCGCTGCCGCGTTCGCCGCGCCGGCGCTGGTGCGCGGAAGGAATTTGAATGACAAAGTGCGCGTCGCGATCGTCGGTATGGGTGGTCGCGCCAGTGCGCATGCCGAAAGCCTCGTCGAGCTGGAGAAGGAGTCGTCGGTCGATGTGGAACTAGCAGGCGTTTGCGATTGCGACCAACCGAAACTGATGACCGCGCAAAAGGCGTGGAGCGGGCGCGCCGGCCATCCCGTGGCCGCCTACGACGACATGCGCCGCGTGTTAGACGATTCAGGAATCGACGCTGTAACCTTCGCCACGCCCAACCATTGGCACGCGCTGTGCGTGATCTGGGGCTGCCAGGCCGGCAAAGATGTGTACGTAGAAAAGCCCGGATCGCACAACATCTTCGAAGGACGCAAGATGGTCGAGGCGGCGCGCAAGTACGATCGCATCGTGCAGCACGGCACGCAATGCCGCTCGTCGCCGAACATCATCGAAGGGATCAAGCATTTGCACGAGGGCGTGATCGGCGACGTCTATTTCGCTCGCGGCATCGCCTACAAGATTCGCGGCCCGCTTGGCCAACATGCCCCGCGTCCCGTTCCGGAAGGACTCGACTGGAATGCCTGGTGCGGGCCGGCGCCGGTACACGAGTACAGCAATTTCCAGCATCGCCGCTGGCATTGGATCTGGGATTACGGCAATGGCGAGATCGGCAACCAGGGCGTGCATCAGATGGACATTCTGCGTTGGGGGCTCAAGCTCAACGACCATCCGATTCAGGCGTCGTCGGTCGGCACGAACTACATGCAGAAAAAGGTGCATCAGAGTAGCGCCGAAACGCCAGGCGTGCTTTCGACGTCGCTCCGCTGGAAGAGCGGTCAGATGATCGAGTTCGCCGTGCGCGATTGGTACACAAACGCCGAAGCTGGCTTCCGCGACAAGTATCCCTTCGTGCAGAAGGATTTTCCGGTGGGCGCGATCTTCCTGGGAACCGAGGGCACATTGATCATTCCCGACTATTCGAGCTACTACACGTTCCTGGGTCGCAAGCGCGAACCGGGACCGAGCGCTTTTGAAGAGGGAAGCCCGATCTCGAACCTGCCCCATTTTCGCAATTGGCTGCTTGCTGTCCGCTCACAGAAGCGCGAAGAGCTGTCGGCCGAAATCGAACATGGACACAAATCGTCGGCCCTGTGCCATTTGGCGAACATCGCCTATCGCGTCGATCGCACGGTCAACTTCGATCCGGAAAAAGAAACATTCCCCGGCGACGACGAAGCCAACACCCTGTTAACGCGCGAGGATCGCGAAGGCTTTGCCGTTCCGCGCCAGATCTAACCCGTTGCGCTCCGCACTTCAGTTCGACCCCATTCCATCGCACCTCGCCGCGAGCCTTCGCCATGCCCCACCACGTTCGAACCGTCTTGCTTATCACGCTGCTCGTTGGCCTCGCGCCGAACCCGCTGCGAGCGCAGGAAGACCGCGCGGCTGATGTCGTGGTGTATGGCGCCACGCCGGGCGGCTTTTGCGCTGCGATCGCCGCGGCGCGCGAAGGGGCTTCGGTCATCCTCTTGGAACCCACGGATCACGTGGGGGGCCTAAGCACCGGCGGGCTAAGCCACTGCGATTCAAACCAGATGGTCCGTTCGACCGTCATGGGCTTGTTCGACGAGTGGCACCGGCGGATCGTGCAAGATTACAACGACCGCGGCCTGAAGGCCCCCTATGACCCGACCAAGAAAGACACGGCGCGCTGGACCTTCGAGCCGCAGGTAGCGATGCGCGTGACGCGTGCGCTGCTCGACGAGGCGGGTGTGGTCGTTTTGACCGAACGCTATCTTGCCTCCGTCGAGAAAACTGGCCCGCAATTGACCGCGCTCGTGACCAACCAAGGCCGCTACACGGCCCAGACGTTCGTCGACGGCACGTATGAAGGCGACCTGATGGCGGCGGCCGGAGTGGAATGGACCATCGGCCGCGAAGGGCGCGCTGAGTATGACGAATCGCTTGCTGGCAAGCGGTATCCCAAACCAAAGATGAACATCGACGGATTCGGCGATCAAGGCCGAACGCTGCCGTTGATAACGACCGACAACGCCGGCCCCGAAGATGCCGGCGACGCTAGGGTGATGACCTACAGCTTCCGGCTCTGCCTGACCGAAGATCCGAAAAATCGCGTGCCCATGCCCGCGCCCGACCATTACGATCCGGCCCGGTTCGAGATCGTGCGGCGCGCGTTGCAGGCGGGTGAACGACGGATCGGCTTCGACCTCTACCCGCTGCCTGGCGGCAAGCTCGACGGCAACAATTCGATCGGCGGCCAATTCTCCATCGGCCTGGTTGGCGGCGGCAACGATTGGCATTCTGCCGACGCCGGCGGGCGCAAGACAATTTGGGAAGCACACAAGCAATATACGCTGGAGTTCTATCACTTCCTAACGCACGACCCCGCCGTTCCCGCAAGTGTCCGGCAGCGATACGCCCGGCTCGGCCTGTGCCAAGACGAATTCGCCAACTACGACCATTTTTCGCCGGCGCTCTACGTGCGCGAATCACGCCGAATGAAGGGGCTGTACGTACTCACGCAACACGACATCCTCGAATCGCCCGAGAAGAATGACCCGATCGCGATCTCGTCGTTTCCCATCGACTCGCACGATGTCCAACGCGTGGCGCTCGAAGGCGTTGGCGTGGTGAACGAGGGAACCATCTTTCCCGTGCGGGTCCCGGGCGCGAGGGTTGGCCATGCGTACCATGTGCCGTATCGATCCATTCTTCCGAAGCCGGATCAATGCAACAATCTGCTGGTTCCTATCGCGCTGTCGTGCACGCATGTCGGCATCTCGTCGCTGCGCATCGAAGGCGCCTGGATGATCATCGGCCAAAGCGCCGGTATCGCCGCGGCGATGGCGGCTAGCCAAGGGACAACTGTGCAAGCGATTCCGTATGCCGATCTCCGCAAGCGTCTCTTGGCGCAACATCAAGTCCTCGACTTGCCCGAGCCGATTGTGCCGGTACAGCCGGCCGCGGCGATCGACCCGAAATCGATTCCGGGCCTTGTGCTCGACGACAGCGAGGCGCAGTTAACCGGTCGCTGGTCGGGCTCCGTGAACTTTCGACCCTATATCGGCGCGGGATACATCTTCTGTGGCGAAAAGGATCAGGCGAATTCCGGCGAAACGCAGGCCACCTTTCGCTTGCGTGTTCCTAAGTCGGGTCGGTATCAACTGCGAATGGCATATTCGGCCCACGAAACCCGAGCCCGGAGCGTTCCGATCATGGTAATATCGGGCGATTCGCAAGAAACACTCACCGTGGATCAAACGAAGCCACTACCGCCGGGCGAGCATTTTCAGACGATTGGCGAGGTCAATCTAAACGCCACTGTCGAAACAACCATTACCGTTACGACAAGAAACACGCGTGGCTTCGTCATCGTCGATGCGCTGCAACTGCTGCCGATACCCTAATGGAATGGGCAAGGGCAGTTCGCAGTTCGTCGTTAGCGATCCGCCACGCACTCGGCGACCCGCTTAAGCGTCGCTTCGATGCGTTGCGGCCACTGCGGATCGCGGTTGCGGAATGCCTCGATTGCCGATTGAAACAAACTGATCGCACGATAGACGTTCACTTCGCTACGAACGGCCGTCGCCAATTCGTTCGAGGCCGCCTGGCAATAGCCATTCACGAGACACTCCGCAATCGCGTCGCGCTGCGCCGCGTCGATGTGCCCAGCCAGGCAATCAGCATCCCGATCCGCGATGAAATTGCCCAAGTCGATTGCGGGGTGGCCGCGTCCGGCCCGGTCGAAGTCGATCAGCTTGACGCCCGAGGCGTCGAGCAACACCTGGCTGGCGTCGAAGTCTCCATGAAGCGTTGCTCTCACATCTCGCGTCTGCTGGAGCTGCGCAAGCAGATCATGGCTCGTTGAATCGATCTGCGATTTCAACGGCGGGCAAAGCCAGTTCAGCGCCACAGCCGCGCCGTGAATGGCTTCGCTCAGAGTTTGGGCGTGGCGCGCCGGCAGCTTCGCACACGGCCGGACGTGAAACTCGCCCAAGGCCGCGCCGAGGTCGGTAACAATATCGACGTCCCCGGAGTTCGCTTGCCAGTGTTCGCGCAGCGACGGTGCATCCAGCCAGGCAAACGCCAACGCAAAGTAGCGATCGGATCGGCCGATCAGCGGTACCGCTTGCGGAACGTCGTTCGAGTTAAGCGATTTCGCCGCGCGCTTGACCGCTGGATAGTCTTGCTCGGCATAGAGTTTCAACCGCGCTAACGGAACACCATCGACCACAACGCGGGCGACAAATCGGCGCTGTGGTTTATAACGAATGCGCGTGATCTCTGCATGTTGCCATGAGGGATTCTCGGCAAATACACGGCGCAACAGCGACGAGCGTCCACGCGCGGAATCTATGTTGCCAAGCGACGGCAACAGGCGGTCGTAGCCGCGCGGCGCCGCGATCACAACTTGGTCATCGAGGAACGTTGCCGCGATCTCATGTCCGCGCGAGGGTGTTCGCTGGTAAAGAATTCTGCGCAGCTTCTCTCGCTCCTCGACTCGCTGCGCCATGGCAAAGCCATCGAGAACGCCGGCCGAGGTCTGAAATTCGTAAGCCGCCAGACAACTCGCGCCCGGCTTGTAACGCAGGTACCGGCAACGGGCCGATTGAATGTCGAGGTGCCAGGTCGCCCGGGCGACGGCTGCGGCCATTTCGTTATCCGACAAAAGCAGCGCCAATCCGGGCAGCGCTGAGTCGCGTTGAACCAATTCGGCGTCAGGCGGCGTTAAGTTTCGGTGCGGGCCAACGGTGGTCGTCGACCGGTTCGTTCTTTGCAACGGCGACTCGCAGCGCGATTTACGGGAATCCGTCGCACGACTTTCGACATGTTCCCGCCACCAGGCGCGACAATCGCTAGCCCGCTGCTGCACTTCTGCTGAAATCGCCTCGGCGCTCGGCTCGTAGCCGAGATGTTCCAGCAGGTCGCCAGCCAGCGCTTGGAACAACTCTTTCTCTCGCGGATGAAACTGAGTTCGCCAATCGCGTAGTCCTGGCGTGGGTGGCAGCCAGGCGCTCTTCGCCGATCGATCGCGCAACGCCGGTTCTGTTTTCGCACCGAACGACGAGAGCATCCGCTCGTCATAGGGCAAATCGAGAAACTTGCAGAGTTCTTGGACCGACTCAGAAGGATTGCCAACCAGTTGCTCGTAGCGCACTTCGAAATAGGTATGCTTGCCAATCGCGATGGCGTCGCGTTGGGCCGCCAGCACCAGATCGCGCCACCATAGCGCGCACACGGCCATCGGCTCTTCGTACCACAGGGCGAACCGTCCCGGCCCTTTATGCGGGCTGGCCCACTCGAGCAGCGACAGCGCGACATCGCGGCCATCGCGAACAATATGAACGAAGCGTGTCCATGGAAACAGGCCGCGGAGCAAACGCAGTTGCCGGACATAGTCGGGTGTTTTCTCGCCGCCCCAGCGTTTGCCACGGACATGCGCAAACTGCTTATATAGTTCAGCGACAAAATCTCGATAGGTCGACCGTTGCGCCGCAGCGTCAACGGCGGCCGACGGAACTTGCAGACGTGGAAAGCGGTGATAACTTCGGACGGCAGCGGCCAGTTCTGCAGTCAAAGGCGGCGGCTCGCCCGCCTTTGCCGCGGCGATCACCTCGGGACCGAGCGCCTTGAGGCATCGTGGGATAAAATGCGTGTCGTTGGCGACCGCCAACCACGGATGATGGTCGAGAATTCGTTGCAGGAGCGTAGTTCCCGAACGCGGACAGCCAACGACGAACACGTAGGGATTGCCAGCGCCGCCATCCCGTCCTTCATCGTCAGTTTGTGGCGGCGTTTCAGGAGATAACACGAGACAGGTCCTCGCTCGCTGCGCCCGTGGCGAGGCGCGCATGAAACAGGTGCGCGTAGCGGCCACCGCTGCGTATCAATTCGTCGTGCGTCCCTTGTTCGCCGATTCGCCCCTCCTCGAGCATCAATATCTCGTCCATCCGGCTAGCGAGATGAAGATCGTGTGTGATCAGGATCGTCGTGCGGTCTTCGACCAGGCGCTCGAGCGCTTCCATCACACTCTGCCGGCTCGCGCCGTCTAGCCCCGTCATTGGTTCGTCGAGAATCAACAATGGCGCCTTGCGAATCGCGGCGCGGGCGATCGCGATCCGTTGCCGCTGACCGCGCGAAAGCGTTACACCGCGCTCGCCCAGCACCGTGTCGTAACCCTCGGGAAGTGCGCTGATGAAATCGTGAGCGTTGGCCAAGCGGGTCGCATGCTCCATTTCGGCAGCGTCGATATCGTCGCGACCGCAGGCGATATTTTCCCAGATACTGGTGGCGAACAGCGTGGTATCCTGCGGCACAACACTTATCTGCCGGCGCAGCGAGGCGAGCGTGTAGTCGCGCACATCACGGCCGTCGATCAACACGCGGCCGTCGGTCGTATCGTAAAGCCTTATGATCAGGCCGACGAGTGTCGATTTGCCGATTCCCGAAGGCCCGACCAGGGCGATCTTACCACCCGGCTTTACATTCAGGCACACGTCGCGCAACACGGGATGCCTATCAGCATAGCTGAAGTGAACGTTTTCCAACGAGACGTCACCGCGGAAGGCGGGCGCTTCGATGGCATCGGGACGGTCGCGCACCTCGGGTTCGTGCTGCAACAGCTGCAGCACTCGTTCGCCGGCTACCGTGGCCTTGGCCATGCGAGCCGTGTACTTGGCGAAGTCCTTTGCCGGCCGAAAGGCGCGCCGCAAGTAGATAAGAAATACCACCAGGTCGCCGGTCGAGAGTTGCTGCTCGATGGCCAACTTGGCGCCATACCCCAGAACGAATGCCGAAGAAACGGCCAGCAGCACGTCGACCGTTCTTCCCAAACGCGCCGAATTGCGATTGGCTTTCAAGTCGTCCTTCTGGCTACTCTTGTTCTGAAGCACGAATTTCTCAGTAAACAACCCTTCGAGCGACAGGGCTTGCACTGTATCGATCGCGCCGAGAACTTCTGCGGCGACCGACGCCATCGCCCCTTCGCGTTTGCGCTGCTTGCGGGCGGAATCACGTATTTTACGGCCAATGCGGATCGTCGCGATCCAATAAAGTGGAATGACGGTCAACGCCACGAGCGTCAACCGCCATTGCATGGCGAACATCACGGCCACCATCAGCGCCAGCATGACGATGCTGGCCAGCAATGGGAGGAGCGCCGTCGAGGTAACATCGCGCAGCAGATTCACATCGCGCGTGACTCGCACGATCAAGTCGCCGCCGCGCGACTTGCGATGAAACGAGAGCGAAAGTCCTTGAATGTGCCGGTACAGGTCGTTACGCAGCTTGATGACAACCTGATTGCCCATGACAAAGAACATGACATTCGAGAAGTAAGCCGCCGACGCACTACATACGGCGATCAACACGGTGGCGACCATGGCCGCTACGATCTGCTCGGTAGAACTCCATCCATCGAGAAACGCGGGCCAGAACGACCGGTTTTGCGGCCCATTCAGAATGACGCGATCGATGATGAATTTTAGCGGCCACGGTTCGAGCAGCCGGAACGCCATGCTCACGAAGAGCATGGCCAACCCTCCGCCCATGAGCCCACGTCGCTTGCGCAGGTAGGGCCCGAAGTGGCGCATCACCTGCCAGAATCCGGGAAGCACTTCCTGAAGGTTTTCTTTACGTCGAGCCATAAGAATAGCTAAATATGTGTGGTCGCGTGTGACAGTCGACACTGCAGACGGGCGTCGAACCAACACGGACACATGAAAAAATAGCAGCGACTACGGCCGCATCGAAAAGCTACCTGCCGATCATCATGCCGCATCCAAAGCTTAAACGCAATCGGCTAAAGTCTTGGCTGACACTCAATCGTTTCAAACAACTCGTCATCCCCGTTACCTGGCTGCGTATCTCCGGCCTCGCGAACTGACTCCGTCAACAAATCCATGGCAATCAGTTCAAGCACGTCGGGCGTGACAAGGTTCGATACGCTCGCAATCGCAGCGTCATTAGCCACTGACTGACCGAACGTTTCGTCCGTAGGTATCGAATCGCTCGTTTGTACCGTGAATGATGCCGCATCGAGCGAGCCAATCGCCGCGAGGCTCCTCGTCGAATCGACAGCCATCGCTGGTGGGGGCGCCACCATGTTGATATCGGGGATCTCCGGCTGCGACAGCCCCACTGCCTTGCGTGCGATGTACGACGCATCAAGGGCCGAAATGTCGCCGTTGCCGGTAACATCGCCAACAATTCGCGGGTCGAAGCGGTCGAAGAAGTCAAAACCCGTATCGAGCCCCACGCCGACTCGCGCGACCAGCGAAGCGTCGAGCCCGCTGTAATCGCTGTTTCCCGTACTGTCGCCCAAGTAGCCGACCAACTGAACGGCCAAGTCGCCGGCTGCCTCGATGGCGCCGCCGTTGATCTCGACCGCAACGTTTATTGCGGCTGCTTTGCCGATCGACGCACCGGTGGAAACATCGGTCACAGACGCTTGCAGACGCGCGAATACTTGTGGGCCGTCAGCCAGAGCCGCAGGACCGGCGGCTCGAAACGAAACAACGCCGGGCTGAGAGGAATCGATATTCGTAATTGCCCATCCGGTCGGCAGATCACCAGGCACGACCGTATCCACGTCGAGCAGGGTGGGATCGTAAGTGAGCGTCACGTCGATCTGGCGCACTCCGGCGCCATCGTCGATTGCAATTGGCAAGCCGCCGCCTGGCAAGTCAACCGGTTGACTCGGGCCACGCGCAAAGTCGGGAACGGAAACCACGCGGGCATTGCCGGCGGCGACTTCGAACTGCACGACATAGTTGTCGCCTGAAGTCACATCGGCATTGCCGTCGAGAAGCTCTCCGTCGCGCGAAATGAAGCCGTCGGCAGCCGACCGGAAGGTCAACGTGTACGTGTCGGCGGCGAGCGGCGTGCCGGTCTTGACGAACTCCAATTCGCGAGTGTCTTCATGCCACAGAAGCGATCCGGCAATGGGTCCAGACGCGGCGCCCTCGAGCACAACGTCGGCCACGTCGATGGGTGCGTCGACGCCGTCGTAGAGATTCAGCATCGAAATATCGAGCGGATGCGACATCCAAGCCAGGAAACCGCTAGCGTTGGTCGTCAATTCCAGGGTCTGCAGTGTCGGCGCGAGCAACTCGACCGAGGCAGAAAACTCCGAAGTATTTCCGTCGGCGTCGGTCGCTGTCGCCACGATCTGGCTTCCCGCTATCGCCAGCAAGTCGAGCGGCGCGCTGAATGTGGCCGTGCCCGAGCCATTGGTCGTCGCGCTAGCAGAACCGAGATACGTAACGGCATCGCTCGCTCCCGCGCCGCGCGGCGCGGCGTAGAAATCGATCTGTAGCATGCTACTCGCCGCACTGTCGATCTGCCCGGAAACGGTTATCTGCGTCGCGTCCGACT
>JAGQOS010000077.1 GCA_020427265.1 Planctomycetales bacterium | reverse complement strand
CCAATCTAGTGCGGTGCGAACATTTGGTCGACCTGCTCGTGGATACGCGTCGCCGTAAGACTCCGACGCAACGGAGCGCTGAGGTCAAGATCGGCCGGAGTGATGAGGAATCGCAGTGGTACAGCATCACGACCAACAGCATCTCCTGCGCCATTCAGGCTGCGACGGACGACTCGCGCTCACACGGCGCGGTCGCAGTGCTGCGCGATGTGAGCGGCCATAAGGCGGCTCAAAAGCGCAACGCCGAGTTCGTGTCCTCGGTCAGCCACGAAATGAAAACGCCGCTGGCTGGCATCAAGGCCTATGTCGAGTTGCTCGCCGACGGCGATGCGGAAGACGAGCAAACGCGCGAAGAGTTCCTCAACGTGATCAACTCGCAAACCGACCGGCTCCAGCGTCTGATCGACAACCTGCTTAATTTGGCGCGCATCGAAGCGGGCGTCGTCAATGTTAGCAAGCAGTCGCGATCGCTTAATGAGGTGCTAGAGGAGGCATTTCACATCGTCGTGCCGGCCGCCGAGTCCAAGGGCATTGCTCTTGAATCGGAGTTGAGTCCGCTCTATCTCGGCGCGCTCATTGATCGAGACATGATCCTGCAATCGGCGATCAATCTGCTTTCAAACGCCATTAAGTACACGCCCGATGGCGGAAAGGTGCGTTTGCGAAGCCGCATGCGCGACAATGAGGTCGAGTTCGAAGTAGAGGACTCAGGGGTTGGCCTTAGCGAAGAAGATGCCAAGCGTGTTTTCGAGAAGTTTTACCGTGTCAAGAAGGACAGCAAAATGGCGCAGGGTACCGGCCTTGGACTGCCATTGGCTAAACATATCGTTGAAGACGTGCACGGCGGGCGATTGACCGTTCAAAGTGCGTTGGGAAGTGGAAGTACTTTTACAGTCACGCTACCGCGGTCAGTCAAGAAGTAGGTAGGTGCGGGGCAAGGCAAGCGAGCGCGTTTGCTAATTACGAGGCGTTGTTCTGGGGAGTTACCAAAAATGTCACACCGGGTTTTGCTTTGCGACGACGAGATCCACATTCTCAAGGCCGCCGAGATCAAGCTGAAGCGTGCTGGATTCGACGTGGTATGCGCCGCCGATGGGCAGGAGGCGTGGGAAGAAATTGAAAGGCAGTGTCCGGACCTGCTTGTTACCGATTGCCAAATGCCCAGGCTCGATGGCTTCGGGCTGGTCGACAAGGTGAGGGCCTGCCACTCCACGTCGCATTTGCCCATTCTCATGCTGACCGCTAAGGGGTTCGAGTTTCAACACCAGGATGTCGCTCGAAGGTGGGGCATTAAGGCGATTTTGGCGAAGCCGTTTAGCCCGCGGCAGTTGTTGAAGCATGTGGAAGATGTTTTGGCTGGCAACGAAATCGAACATCCAGTTATGCAGATTTAGGCCATGCAATTACAAACCGAAGTATTTGGCGATGTGGTCGTCGTTCACACTCCAGAAGAGCTTAGTCACGACCAAGCCGAGACACTCGAACGTTTCCTGCCCACGCTTGAGCAGCGTTATGTCGTTCTCGACTTGGACAATACGGAGTCGCTCGACAGTCGAGGTCTGACGGCGCTGCTTGATGGACAAGAAATGATGCGCGAATTAGGCGGCAATATGAAAATTGCAACGACCAATCATGCGAACCGTAAAATATTGGAAGTCACGCGGCTCGATGATCAGTTGGAGGTGTTCGATAGCATCATCGATGCTGTGAAAAGTTTCTGTTGAGCAACGATCCCAGAAAATGTGTGTTTGATATATCGACGAAGACATTTCTCAGATCCCAAGGTATGAATGCGCTGTTGTTTCATCGCCACGAAGTACACCTACGCGAGTTGGCCTCTGGTTTCATTGGGGTTAGTGCTTCGCAACAACCGTGATGATCTATTGTCCCGCCAACCCTACACGTCATCTCACATTACCGCTTCCGACCTCCCGCCGCCCTTCCTGCCGAGCGAATCATCATGGAAAAGACTCAACGCTTAGGCAATTTGCTTATTGAGAAGGGCTACCTGACCATCGAAGGGTTGGAGGCGGCGCTCAAGCGTCAGCGTGAGCAGGCTCGCTCAGATAACCGGCTCCTGGGAGAGATTCTTGTAGACGACGGGTTTTGCAGCGAAGATCAGGTCGTCGAGTGCCTTGCGGTCGAGTACGGTGTTCCGTATGTCAAGCTAGAAGCTCGGCTCTACGATCCCGCGGTCGTCGATCTTCTTCCCCGCGAATACATTGAGCAGAATCTGGTCCTGCCGCTGTTTTTGGTGCGCGGCGTGTTGACGGTTGCCGTTTCGGAACCGGCTAATATGGTGCTCATCGACGAGTTGTCGCAGCTCACGAGCCACGAAGTGCAGTTTGTGGCGGCCACGAGCAAAGACATTCGTCGCATGATCACGTCGCTGCCGAACTCAACCGTGTTCGTGATCGACGATATCATCGAAGATTCCGACCAGGCGGATGTGACCCTGATCGAAGAGGCGATCGAAGACATTGGCGACATGGCAGAAGTTGCCGGCCAGTCACCCGTGATTCGACTTGTAAACTACGTGATCTTTACAGCAGTGCGTGAAGGAGCGAGCGACATCCACATCGAACCAGGCGAGCGATGCATGCGCGTCCGCAACCGAATCGACGGCAAGCTTTATAAGTCGCTCGAAGTGCCGTTGCACCTGCTCAACGCCGTGACGAGCCGTATCAAGATTATGGCGTCGCTCGATATCAGCGAACGCCGCTTGCCACAAGATGGACGCGTTCAGGTGATGCTGGAAGGTCGCAAGGTCGATCTTCGTGTTAGCACGTTCCCCGGAAACTGCGGTGAAAAGACGGTGATTCGCGTACTCGACACGCGTGGCGTATCGCTCGTGCTCGAGAATCTTGGCTTCTCCGAAGGCGTGTTGACCCGATTCACGCAGAATATCACGGCGCCCAATGGCATCGTACTTGTTACAGGCCCCACGGGTAGCGGCAAGTCGACCACGCTGTATTCGGCGCTGAATTCCGTCGCCACGATGGAAAACAACGTGTGTACGGTCGAAGATCCGATCGAATACAACTTGCCGCTAATTAATCAGTTTCAGGTGCAGGATCGGGTGGGGCTGACGTTTCCCGTTGCGCTGCGAACACTGTTGCGGCAGGACCCTGATGTGATCATGCTCGGCGAAATTCGCGACGAGGAGACCGCGCGCACGGCGATACAAGCGGCTCTGACCGGTCATTTGGTCCTTAGCACCTTGCACACGAACGACGCCACGTCGGCAATCACGCGTCTGATCAATATGGGAGTCGAGCCATTCCTAATTGGTGCGGCCATGAACATGGTGCTCGCGCAGCGTCTGCTGCGGCGGATTTGCCCCAAGTGTCGTCAGGAATACGAGCCGTCGAGAGCGTTGAAGAAAACGGTTGAACGACTTGGGTACGACGTTCCCGTGTACTATCGCGGTGTCGGCTGTCGGAATTGCCGTAATACAGGATTTCGGGGCCGAATTGGCATCCACGAGTTGCTTGTCGTCAACGACGAATTGCGCGATGCGATTGTCGCCAACAAGCCGGTAACGCTCCTGCGCAGAATCGCTCGTCGCGGTGGGCTGGAGTCGCTGCAATTCGATGGATTCAATAAGGTGCGCGAGGGAATCACAACGGTCGAAGAGGTATTCCACGCGGCCGGTGATGGAGCGATGGATAACTCTGTGGACGCAAATGAGAAACTGGATGAAACCATGATAGCGGAGGCGATGCCATGATATTCGAATATCGCGCACGCGATCCACTAGGTAAGGAAATGGACGGCAAAATCGATACCAAGAACGTCGAGGATGCACGCCAGCAATTGCGCCGGGACGGATTTCGAGTGCTTGAGATTCAGCAGCAGGCAACCGGCGGCATGTCGCTCTTTGGACCGCGCGTGAAGAAATACGACATTATCTACATGACGGCGCAGCTTGCCATCATGGCGGAAACGGGAATTACGATCTCCGTCGGTTTGGAAAGTCTGGCGGAGGAAACGGAAAACGCCAAGCTGCGGGCGATCCTTCTCGACATGAAGAAACAGGTCGAGGGTGGCGAGGACCTTTCCACAGCATTGGCCAGGCATCCGAAATACTTTGATCAAACCTATGTGTCCTTGGTACGGGCGAGCGAAGCGAACGGTTCTCTGGGCGCCATGCTCGATCGCATCGCTACCTATCAACGGAAGGAACAGGAAACCGTCGGCAAGGTTCGTTCGGCCATGGCCTATCCGGCTGTAATGGCGACTGTGGCGATTGGCGTAACGATCTTCTTGCTTACGTTCATCATGCCGAAGTTTGCGCCGCTATTCGCGCAGAAGGGAAAGGAACTTCCCAAGATTACGATCGCCATGATGACGGTTTCGAACAATTTGATCGCTTACTGGTATTTCTGGCTGCTGGGCCTTCTCCTGTTCGTGGCTGGATTTCTCTATTTCCGCCGTACACCCCGGGGGAAGGCGGCGCTTGACTGGGTAAAGCTCAACGTACCAATCGTCGGACCGATGTGCCGGAAGGTCGCCTTGAGCCGAAGTATTCGCACGCTTGGTACGATGCTAGCGAGCGGCGTTTCCGTGCTCGACGCCCTCAAGCTTGCCTCGGACGTTGCCGGCAACATGTATTACGAACGCACATGGCGCAGCACTTTGGATCAAGTGACGAGCGGCTCGCAAATCTATGAGACGCTTGTTGGCAATGCGCTGTTCCCATCGATGCTCGTGCAAATGATGCGTTCGGGTGAAGAGACAGGTCGTCTTGATGTCGTGCTGGAAAAAGTGAGCAGCTACTACGATGGCGAAGTAGAAATGGCGCTCAAGACGGCCACCAGCATGATCGAGCCTTTGTTGATTGTCGTCATGGGCTCCGTCGTTGGCACAATCGCGATCGCACTGCTTTTGCCCATCTTTTCGATGGGGCATTAAACCAGCGCGCCGCTGCCGTTAACGCGGCTTAATCCGATCAGCATCGATGTTCGCAAGCCCTTGCTGCATCGAGCCGTCGTCCAACTCTTCGCGCATGATTGTGAAATGCGCCGGTGCTTCGATGCCGAGACGGACGCCGTTTTGCGCCACGCGCACCACGGTGATACAAATATCGTCGCCGATACGTATTCGTTCACCTGCTTTGCGAGAAAGTACCAGCATTTCCTTGCCGTTTCGACCATCGCCGCTAACGAGAGCGGCTTCGTCCTTGATCTCTTGGGTGAACGAAACTGGCGGCCAATCGCAAATTTACCTTTGCGACGGCCCGTAAACGCCTTCGAGTACACGTTAAAAAGTCTAACGCTGTCTTTCCAGCGTTGCAACTATTTCTAGCGTGTTCCTCACGCAATCAGACGCATTCTCGCAGGGATTCGGGAGAATAGGGGAATTTGGTTATTTGGGGGTCTCGGCGTTTTGCGCTAACGCATTTGTCGACGCCGCTTCGCAATTGGTTGGTTGCGACGCGAATTTCTGCTTCCTATGATTGGAGCAAGCTTCCTTCCGCCGCGTTTGCCATGCCATGGCCCTCGGATGAACGACGCGGTGTGATTTCCAACCATTTCGCAAAAGGAATTCTGCATGAAGAGCCATCAGTCGACCCGTCGCGGATTTATCAAACGGTCATCAGCAGCCGCGGCTGCGTCTGGTTTTGTGCCCTACATTGCATGGAATCGGAAAGGCTTTGCCAACGACACCAAGAATGATCGGCCTGTGATTGGCTGCATTGGCGTCGGTAGCATGGGATCGGGCGACGCGCGTGGCCATTCCGGTTTTGGCGATATTGTAGCCGTTTGCGATGTCGACTCCCGCCATGCCGAGCGGGCCAAGAACGACAAGAACATTGGCAAAGGAAAAGCCGACGCCTACGGCGACTATCGACGCGTTTTGGAGCGAAAGGATATCGACGTTGTAAGTGTCGTTACACCCGATCATTGGCACGTGAAAATTGCAATCGAAGCGTTGCAAGCCGGCAAGCATGTTTTTTGCCAGAAACCCCTAACACTGACATTGGAAGAGAATCAACTCATCCGTAATGCGTGCAAAAAGTACGACAAGCAAGTGTTTCAGGTTGGCACGCAGCAGCGTAGCGACGGAGGAAAATTCTTGCGCGCCGTGAACATGGTGCAAAAAGGGTTGTTGGGAGACATTCAGAAGGTGACTGTGGGCATTAACGGCAGTCCCACGGGTGGCCCCTTTCCAGCCGTGGACCCTCCGAAGGAATTGGATTGGAATTTCTGGTTGGGGCAGGCGCCACTGGTTCAATATCGAGAGCGGCGATGCCATTATGAGTTCCGCTGGTGGTACGAGTATTCGGGCGGCAAGTTTACCGATTGGGGCGCGCATCACGTGGACATCGCCACTTGGGCCTTGCAGCAGGACAAAGAAGGCTTGGGCCCGGTCGAGATCGACGGCACCGACGCGTATCATCCGGTCGAATTCAAGAACGGTTATCCAACGGTCGACGATCGTTACAATACTTCGCACAATTTCGCTGTGAAGTGCAAGTTTGCCAGTGGCGTCGAGATGGTTGTCGATAGTCGTAGTGACAACGGCGTGCTTTTCGAAGGCACGAAGGGAAAGATCTTCGTCAACCGTGGCAAGATTACCGGTAAGCCCATTGATGAGAATTGGGACAAAGACGTGTTTGGTCCCGACGTGTTGGCGGAACTTTATAAAGGAAAGCCGCACGAGGGCCATAAGAACAACTTCTTCCGCTGTATTCGCGAAGGCGGTCAGCCCGTTTCCGACGTCTTCAGCCATGTTCAGGCCATGAATACCTGTCATCTCACAGCGATCGCGGCGCGACTCAATCGGGTCGTCAAATGGGATCCGAAGGCGGAGAAGATCGTCGGCGACGACGAGGCGGCGGCATTCTTTGCTAGAACGCCGCGCAAAGGATTCGAGATTCCGCGCGTGTAGTTGCGTCGTTTCTACAAGTGAGCAGCAAGCAGGGCGAGGACGTTCCTCGCCCTGCTTTTTTTGCGCGCTGAGGTGATATGGAGTCGAACTATGCGTGGCGAGTTGGGATGCGAGCCACTCGTGTCCAATACGCCGAAAACCGGCTGAGCGTATCCACCAGTTTCTCGAATCCGATCGGCTTCGTGATGTAGGAACACGCCCCCGCCGTATACGAAGAGACGATATCTTCGTCGCGACTGCTAGAGGTAAGCATGACGATCGGCAAACTGCGAAGCCTGGCGTCGCCCTTCACTCGAGCAAGTACTTCGAAACCGTTCAAGCCCGGCATGTTGATGTCGAGCAACATCATTTTGGGAAAAGGTTGGGCCGGGTCGCTGATTCGCTCGCCGAGAAAATCGAGCGCTTCCTGGCCGCTACGAGCCGTTTGCAAGAGACGCAGGGAGCTAATATCTTGTAGCGCCTCGCTCATCATGAGCAAGTCGTCTTCGCTGTCGTCGACCAACAGCACATCAATCGGAGCGGTTTCTAGGGCGTGGGCCATCGTTTCCATCCAGTCACGAATCGGGGCGCTCGGGGAACGTAATTATAAACTCCGCCCCCCCTCCTTGGCGAGGCTCAACCCACACTTCCCCTCCATGGCGTTCCGCGATTTGCTTGACAATCGCCAAACCAGCGCCATGGCCCGAGATTTCTCGACCCACGGCGCGTTGAAAAAGCGTGAAAATGCGTTCGGCAAATTCCGGGGGAACGCCGATGCCACGATCCCGAATCACCAGTCCCGTGGCCGGTTGTCCGTTGCCCAGGTAGGCGGCGATCTCGATGCTCGGCGGCGTCTCAGGCTTGTGAAATTTCAGAGCGTTGGCAACCAGGTTGAAAATTGCCTGCGTCGCCCACATCGGTTCGGCGTAGATAGTTGGCAGCGGTTCGACGATTTGGACATCGGCCTTTTTTTCACGAATGGTTCCTTCCAGGCGTTCCAACACATCGCCGACTAGCTCCCGCGACGACAGGGCCTGCCTATCCGTGCTCATACGCTGCGCACGCGAGAGTGTGAGAATGTCGTCCAGCAAGCCGTCGAGTCGCTGTGCGCCGCGAACAACGCGGTCGAGGTAGTCGATAGCTTTTGCCTCGAGGCCACCGGCATGTCGTTGTCGCACAATACGCGAAAAATTCTCGATAGCGCGCAACGGCTCCCGCAAATCGTGGGATGTTACATAAAGCAGGGTTTCCAGGTCCTTGTTTTTCTGTTCGATGGCTTGTCGATATTCGTGCCGGTCGGTAACGTCGCGTACGATACCGGCAAACACCTGGCGTCCCGAGAACGTCATTTCGCTGAGTGACAGTTCAACGGGGAATTCTTCCCCATTTTGTCGTAGCGCAGAAAGTTCGACGGTTGTGCCTAGCACCCTGCGTTCACCCGTTTCGCGATACCGACGCAGCCCCGCGTGATGCAAGGATCGGTATTGCGGTGGCATCAACATGGCCAGATCGCGTCCGATTACTTCGTTGCGACTATAACCGAACATGACTTCGGCCGCGGCGTTGAACGTTTCGATGAAGCCGTTCGTATCGATCGTGATCACGCCGTCGGCCGCCGTATTCAAGAAGGTATTGAGCCTTACGTCGCGTTCTGCTAGCAACTGCATGCGATCGGCAACATCTCGTTCAAGGGCCTGGTTGGCCTCTTCGAGCCTCTGCATGAGCCCGTCGAGCGTTTCGCGTTCGGTGCGTACAATGAACCAGAGGGCTACCCCATAGGCCGCTAGTCGCAGAATATGCCAACCCCACCAGGCGAAGTCCCAAAGGCGAGACTGTTCGAACATGATTGCCGCAGCGCCAAAGAGCGCACAGTGTAAGCAGAAGAGTAGGTCGTCGTGATTGCGGGCCTTTCGATAGAACCGAACGAGTTGTGCAGCGCTTGCAAGCAGGCATACTCCGCCGACAATGTTCAACAACTTCGCCCAAAGTGTGAATTGGCCAGCCTGGGCCGGAGTCGCAACAATCATGTTCGGTGTCCACTCGGGCCAAGCCATGGAGACCGTGCCAAGGAGCAATGCCACGATGAACGCTGACCACGGCAGCCACAAAGGGCGAGCTGTGAACCAACGCGACGGAAGAAAGACCGTGGCGAACAACACTCCGCCGACAAACGTGGCCGTGCTGTGGAGCCAAACGAACGATTGTCCCGCATACGTTAGCGCATGGAGCCCATCGAGCAGCCCCATCCCGATTAGGGCAGCGGTGATCTGCAAATTGAAATGCGTGCCAACGCCGCGCCGTTCGAGGCGAATGAGCACATAGGCGACAAAAAAAGCGATAATCGCACCGGTCATTTCGACGGCGGCGTGGACGGGGTGATGATCCCAGACAAAGTCGCGCAGAAACGTGTGCGAGGCGATCAGGCAGAAAACGTGAAAACCGAGGCTGCCGCCGATGATTCCCCAAAGCCCGAGAGTGTTTCGCCTCATGGTGTAGCTCGCGCAGATGAGAATGCTTGCCATTGGCGCTAACCGATGGCAATTGTGCTCAAAACGGGCGTTTTCGGCTATCCGTAGCCGCCCGACGCAAGAATAAGGAAAATCCCGATAGAGTGTCGTAACTGCGTCATGTTACTACGTTCGGGTAGCATGCCAATTACAATGCGATACGATATAAGGTGTTATAACGATGCGACGGCTAAAGTGTACAGAACGTGCATTGAGCGACTTCTGAGTGCGCAGCGAAATGAAGACCAGGACGGCATCCTTGTTCCAGTATACTCCGCCCAACTCGGTGGCGATTCGACGTCTGATCGTGGAGGATTCGGAAGACGATGCGCTGCTGATTCAGGAATGCTTGGCCGAGGCGGCATCGCTGGCCTATGAATCGACGCGATCGGAAACTCTGGCAGGTGCGCTGCAAATTCTTGATCGCGAATATGTCGATGTCGTCTTGCTCGATCTGGGTTTGCCTGACAGCCAAGGTTTACAAGCCCTCGACACAATGCGTGCTGCCTTTCGAAGTGTGCCCATCGTCGTGCTCACCGGCGTGAACGATGCCGACATCGGCGTGGCGGCAATTCAGCGAGGCGCTCAGGATTTCTTGACCAAGGCGAAGGCGCAGAGCGACAGCGAACTGTTGGTGCGAGCGATCGTTTACGCGATCGAGCGACGTCGGATGGAAGTGCGCGATGCAGAAATGGCTGCGGTGCGCGATATACAGAAACGCCTCTTTCCCACCAAGGCGCCAAGCGTTCGCGGATTCGATATTTCAGGAATTTGCCATCCTGTGAATTCTGCCGGTGGCGACTATTTCGATTTTCTGGCTTTACCTGACGGCCAACTTGGAATCGTCGTGGCAGACGTAAGCGGCCATGGGCTGGGGCCCGCGCTGGTCATGGCGGAGCTAAGAGCCTATATCGTCGGCATGCTCAACGTTGGCCGTTCCGTCGATGAAGTGTTGGCGACGGCGAATCGATTGCTGTTCGCTGAAACGTCGAGCGATATCTTTGTCACACTCTTCTTGTTGCGATTGGACCCGATTCAAAAGAACTGCAGGTGGATTGGCGCCGGGCACAACGCGTTGAGAGTAGCGGCCGATGGTCGCTGCGAGGAGCTTGTCGCCACCACGTTGCCTCTGGCTGTGAAGCCTCGACTCGAGGTCGTTCCCTCGCCAACGATTTCGCTAGCCACCGGCGACACTCTGGTGCTTTGCACCGATGGTGTCTGCGAGGCATTCTCAGAGAGCGGAGAGACATTTGGCATGCATCGAGCAAAGGCAATCCTCCAGGAGCATCGCAGCAGTTCCTCGCTCGATACGGCCAATGCGCTATTCCGCGCAGCGCGTGCTTATGGCGGCAATCGTGAGCAGACCGACGATATGACGATCGTGGTCGTCAAAGCCGTGCATGATGAAGCAGAGTGAAGGCCAGACGCTGAGAAGTCGGCTGCATCACAATTTAACGACGTGTTCGCAAGGGCGCCTGCCTCTGGACGGCATAGCCACCCAAGCTTAAGAAATGGCTGCTTCAACTTCGGGAGCTTGATCCGGCAGGGCGGGCAGGATGACCGCGTCGATCGATGCGGCCGAAGGACGTAGGCCTACCGTGCGGACGGCGATCGGAGCGCTTTCGACAGTTGCTAAACGTGCTCGGCGAAGG
Organism: Planctomycetales bacterium; assembly: GCA_020427265.1. Lineage (GTDB taxonomy): Bacteria > Planctomycetota > Planctomycetia > Pirellulales > JAGQOS01 > JAGQOS01. Next base: position 3,135 of record JAGQOS010000077.1, on the reverse strand, counting down.
ATCATTAGCGAGGCCAATCTTCCCACTGACGACAGCGCGAAGAGCACAAGGTAGGAATTCGCTGTCAGGCCAAGCGTTCTCAGTACCAAGCCACCCGCCAGTGCGCCGGCCACCCATGCGGCCGTATTGAACAAATTGTAAAGCGTGAGGACAGCCGTGCGTTTCGCCTTGGGAATTGCTTCGAAGAAAAGCAGGAAGAACGCAAGTTCATACGCGGCCCACGCCGCTCCGCTCGCGAACTGAACGACTAATAGCCAACCGAAATGTCCAGACACGAGCCATAACGCCGACACCGGCGCAATGCCCAAGCCCGCCCATATCAACAAACGTTCTGCGCCAATGCGCCGTACGTGCCGCCCATAGAATGGCAGCATCACAACTTTCAAGATAAACGATGCCGAGATCAAATACATGAATTGAACGTAGGAGAAGTGAAGTTGTTCAATCATGTAGGGAGCAAAGAATGGCCCCGCGAACTGGACACATGCCTGCACGACCACCAGATAAGTAAGCAGTCGGCCCGTGCCGGCGCCGCGGAGTTCGGAAAACGCATTGGCGAATGAATAAGGAACGATTGTTTCGGCGAGGGTTTCATTTTGTCGAGTCAGCATGAGAAAAGAAATCGAACGCAAAATGCCCGCGCCGGCGAACAGGATCGCGAACACGGGCAATACCCGATCGTGGCTCGCACCCCAGTCGAGTGCGAAACCGGCGCCTGCAAACGCAAGCAGGATGGCCATTTGTGAATATCTGGTGCGTTGCGCGAAATAGCCAGCGCGCAGACTTCGAGGAACCAGTTGCTCCATCCAGGTATTCCAGGCCGGACCGGTAGCGAGACCCGCGCCCCAATAAACGCTGGCCGCAAGCAAAACACCGACCGACGAAATGTGCTGTGTTAGCGCGGCGTAAACAAATGGCACGAAACTGAGCGCCTGGATTGCGGCGCAGATCTGCACCCAGCGTTTGTACGAGCCTAGGCGGCCTACGGCGAAAGGCGAAACGAGTTGCAACATTCCGCCGGCGAGCAGTGGTACGCTGCTCACCAGGCCGGCAGTCAGTTCGCCCAAACCGACGGCGAGCACAAACACAGGAATGTACGATTCGCCCATTCCAACCATCGCGCCAAAGGCAGCGCCCTCGGCATGCCCCGATTGCAGGTTAGCGCGTAAGGCGCGAGTGACAGGTGGCGGCTGGCGCGTTGTTGAGTCGAGCAGGGATAACACAGATCAGTCCGGCGAAAACGCGTCGATTTTGGCCTTCGGGGCAAAGGATTTAGAGGCATGGCGGAATGCTCACCGAAGTCGAAAAGTTTATCGCCGTCCAACTTCCGGACAAGCCCGTTTTCGCCCAGTTTTTCCATTGTGCCCATCTGCGGGACTCCCGGGCAAGACGGCGAAAGCCGCGGCCTCAACTCTACTGCGGAGATCGCAAATCAAGGCACAACAAGGTCGACTCGTTTCGCAGGTAGAGCAGACCCTGCGCAAGGGCCGGAGCTGAGTAGCAAGGGGCCGAGAGCAGCGGCTCTGCCGTCATCGAGATTGGTCGGGGGGCGGCCGGGTCGATGCGCAGCGAACCGAGATGACCGTATTCGCCCCAAAGGATTAGATGTTCGCCACAGGCGATGGCCGAGCCTCGATCTAGAGGCGATGCCCACTCCCAGCAGAGGCGCCCTGTTGCGAGCGTAACACAGCGAAGACTCGCCCCGCCTTGGCGCCGCGAGGTGAACCCGAGCACGTAGTCGCCGGCGAGCACAAGCGTATTGAATTGACTATCGAGCACGCGACGATCTCGCCAAAGCGTTAAAAAACTTCGGTCGGGCAATACTTGTACACACAGCGCACCCGGGCCCGGACCCGTGACCATCAGGACACGATCCCCGCAAACGATTGGCGATGTCGCGTTCACCGTATCGGGCGATTTGGGACGGTGGGAGATCGACCAATCGACATGACCGGTACGCGGATCGAGTGAAACTAGCCCCTCGAATGTGACCACGAAAACAAACGGCTGACCGTGGATCGTAGCTGCGATTGGCGTGGCATAGCTCGCTGTGTGGTCGGTCGCAGTCCAAAGCGTCGATCCTGTCTTTGCGTCCAGCGCTACAATGCCGGAGTCGTTTCTCTGGCCGCCCGCGCTCACAATCAGACGGCTGGCCAACAATATGGGGCTGGCGCCAAAAGCGAAGAGGCCTTCCGGCACCTCAAAGTCGGCCGTCAGGTCACGCCGCCAAATTAATGTTCCCGATTTAAGATCCAGACAATGACACTGGCCTTGTGCGCCGATGGCGTAAACGCGGCTGCCATCGATCACCGGCGTGCTATACGGTCCGCTGCTATACCGATATTCGCATTGATAAGTGGTTGGAAACGAGAATCGCCATAGCGACTCACCGGAGTGGGCATCGAAGCATTCCAGATGCTCTTCATCGTCGAGTCGATGTGCAATGACCACACGCTCATTCGCCACGACTGGGGCGCTGTAGCCTGTGCCAACGGTCGTTCGCCATCTCTCGCGCGGTCCGCGGTCGGACCAGACTGGATTGACGTTCGACTCAGCGGAATTGCCGTTGTGAAACGGGCCAAACAGATGGGGCCAACCTGTCGACGCCATGGTGGCGCTGTCGTGCGAAATGGTTTTGCCGAGTAACGGCACGCGAGTTTTGGCCGTAGCATGGGTAAGGCCCTCGTTGCGTCGAGAGCAGCCGACAAGGCCAGTTCCTGCAACGGCAAGCCCAACCGCCAAAAGCTGGACGAAGGAAGGGGACGCGCTTGCCCTTGCCTGCGCTGGGCGATGAACGAAAGAGTTGGGTTTCATATCTCACCGCAGCGTCGCAGCAAAACTGGCTGTTGAGTCGCTGAAGTATCAGCGACCGCGACGCTCAACGGATGAAGAGATTATGAAGAATCAGCAATGAACTCGCCACGGCGTCGCCACGGTCCCGATATCGATGGTTCTCCACGAAGCAGGTCTAGCGGCGAATGATTTGCTCGCTGTCGTGTACAATCACGGGGCGACCGAGATTGCTCCAACCATACGGACGCGATGCGCTCGCGGTCCAGGCCGGGCTGTACATGCTGCCCCAAGGAGTAGCATTGACCGTGGGGCGGGCATTCGAGATCCCGTACCACTTCTGCG
>JAGQOS010000076.1 GCA_020427265.1 Planctomycetales bacterium | reverse complement strand
GCGATCATTTCTGTCGCGCCGCGGGCTTCGTACATGCCACCTTGCGGCTCGCGGTTGCCTTCGATCGCCGAGAGCAAATCCTCGATCGCCAGGCCATGACGCGTGAAGTAGCGCGGCTCGGAGAGCGGCTCGGGTGTGTCGAATCCGGCCGACGTGATCTCCTGCCACTCTTTGCCGCTGCGCTGGGGCGACCAACTGCGATCGCGCAAGCAAACGGTCGGTCCCATCGTGCCTTCGAGGATTTCGATGATGCCATGCGAGCAGTAGATTTGCAGCCCAAAACGCGTAGGGTTACCGGCCGTATCGCGAACCGATGAGAAATAGGCCATCGCGCCGCCCGGCATGCCATAGGTGGCGTGCAGGGCATCGCCGGCCAAAGGGCCGATTCCTTCGGCGCCGTCGCGAACATGCTCTTTGCCCACGAGTTCTCCGCCTTCGGTCACATTGGCGAAGCACCAGAGCGGATGTCCGCCGACTGTGCGGATCATGTCCATTACATGCGTGCCGAGCACCCACAGGTCTTCGCCTCCGCCGCGACGATCTTCTTTGCCGCGTCCGCGGTATTCGAGCACTTTGCCGAAGCGGCCGTCTTCGATGAGCCGTTTCACAGCGGCGACTTTGGGGCTGTAGCGCGTGGGATGGGCGATGGCCAGTTTGGCGTGCGTCCGCTCGCAAGCGGCGATGATTTCGTCGGCTTCGGCCAGATCGCGGCAGAACGGCTTTTCCATGTAGATATGGATACCGCGCTCGGCGGCGGCCACGGCCATGTCGCGATGCTGGTCGATCCAACGCGCACAGATGGCCACGATATCGGGCTTCGTTTCGTCGAGCATCTGGCGATAGTCGGCATAGGCCTTCGACAGGTTGTGCTTTTTGGCCATGGCGGCCAGACCCATCTTGTTGTCGTCGGCCACGGCGACGAGTTCGATGTTCTCGAAGCCGTCGAAGGCTTCGTCGAGATGATGGCCGTAATCGCCATGGCCGGAACGGCCGATGACGGCAGCGCGGTATTGTTTGGGCATTGCTGCGCCTTGCGGTTGAGAAGTAAACGAAGCAATCAGTCCAGCCGTTGCTCTCGCCATTTTTTCATGGAACGAGCCGTATGCAAGGCACCGAGGAACAGAATCTGCTCATCCTGCACCTCGAACAAGACAATGTACGGAAACCGCGCGACGCGAATATATTGCCAACCGCGATCGGTGCGCGCAAAGCGAGCTGGGTTTTCTCTTGCCGCGGCCACGCTCAGTTGAACCTGAGTAACAAACGCATCGCCCAAACCGTTCGAATGTCGATCGTACTATCCAGCCGCTTCGCGCACATCGCAATCAAATAAGGGATGGTAGCGAACTTGCTTATCCATGGCGCCGGCCGATTCGGCTCCAGACTTCTTCGTGAGTCAGGCCGATCGACGGATCGCTCGCCAACTCCTCGCTTCGTCGGCGCGCCTCGTTGCGAACCCAATCGGGAATGGGAATCGGCTCGTCGTCATTGGCCAAGTTGTCCCAGAGCAACTCGACAATTCGCATTTTGTCGATCTTCGGCAAGGCCAGCAGGGCGTCTACATCGAATTCCATGGCGATCTCCGCAAATCAAAGGGGAGCACGCACGCATCGCAATCGGCGCGAAGGGCACACGCCCTTTATTTTACGCGGCCGTCGCGCGATCGCAAACTCTTTCGTCGCTCGCAAAGCGACACGCCTTGACACTGCGATATCTCAATGCACTCGCTGGCCAGGAACGGCGCCTTCGTCTACGTTGAGGAGAAAGACATCGGCGCCGCCGGGGCCGGCGGCAACGACCATGCCTTCGCTCAGGCCGAACTTCATTTGGCGCGGGGCCAGGTTGGCCACGAATACGACCAGCCGGCCGACGAGCTGTTCGGGTTCGTAGGCGGCCTTGATGCCGGCGAAGACCGTGCGGCGCTCGTCGCCGCCAAGGCTCAGCGTGAGCTTGAGCAGCTTGCGCGCTTCGGGAACTTGTTCGGCCGCCACGACGCGCGCCACGCGCAGGTCGACCTTGGTGAAATCGTCGAACGTGCACTCGTCGGCCAGCGGCTCAGCCTGCAGGGCTTCGTCGCTGTCGTTGTGCGCACTGGGCGCGGCGGCTTCGGCTGCGGCTGCTTCTTCCTTACTCGCTTCAATCATGGCTTCCACTTTCTTGGGTTCAACTCTTTGTAACATGTGTTCGAATTTGCCGACCGGCGTGCCGACGAGCGGCGTTTGGGCCTGGTCCCAACGGACGATCGGATCGCCGAGAAGCTCACCGGTTTGCCGGGCGAGCCGCGGCAAGACCGGGGCCAGATAAACGGCGAGCTGCCGAAACAAGTTGAGGGCAACCGTACAGACGTCCTGCAGTTCGCCTTGCTTGTCGGGATCTTTCTTGAGCGTCCAGGGCTGTTTCGTTTCGACGTAGGGATTCGCGCGGTCGGCCAGCGCGAGGATCATGCGCATGGCCTTGTTGTAATCGCAGGCTTCGTAGGCCGCGGCGATCTCTTCGCTCTGCGCGGCCGCATGGGCGAACAGGCCGCCGTCTTCCGGATAGGTTTCCGACAAGCCGGTCGCCCCGGCAAACCGCGCGGTGCGGCTGGCCAGATTCACGACCTTGCCAACCAAATCGGCATTCACCTTGGTGGCGAACTCTTCCAAGTTCAAATCCAAATCGTCGACGCGCGGCGTGAGCTTCGAGGCGTAGTAATAGCGCAAATATGCCGGGTCGAGATGGTCGAGATACGTGCGCGCGGCGACGAATGTTCCCACAGACTTCGACATCTTCGCGCCGTCGACTGTCAGAAATCCGTGGATGTGGACTTTCGTCGGCAGCGCAAACCCGGCTGTCTTGAGCATGCCCGGCCAGAACAACGTATGGAAGTAGGTGATGTCTTTGCCGATGAAGTGATGAATCTCGGCGGTATCGCCCCGCCACCAGTCGTCGAACGACTCGCCGTGCTTGGCGCACCATTGCTTGGTGGAAGCCATGTAGCCGATCGGCGCATCGAACCAGACATACCAGTAGTGGCCCGGGAAGTCGGGAATTTCAAATCCGAAGTAAGGCGCGGGGCGCGAGATATCCCAATCGCGCAAAGGTTCGTGCAGGAAGTGCCCCTTGAGGTAATTGGCGACTTCCGGCTGAAGATGCGCGCCGCTTTGGGTCCACTCATCGAGAAACCCATGCAGCTTTTCCAACTCGATAAACAGATGCTTTTCCGAGCGGACTTCCGGCGTGGCTCCGCTGAGCGTGCTGACAGGATCGATCAATTCGATCGGCGTGTAATGCGCCCCGCATGCGCTGCAATTGTCGCCCGGCTGGTTGGGCGATGCACATTTGGGACAGGTACCGCGCACAAATCGATCGGCCAGGAACGTGTTGGCTTCGGGGTCGAAGAGCTGCTCGACGTCCTTTTCCTTCACGAGACCGGCCTGGCGAATCTGCGTCCAGAATTCGCCGCATAGTTCGCGGTTCTCCGGGCTGTTCGTGCTGCCGTAGTTATCGAACTCGATATCGAACTGGGCGAAATCTTGCTGATGTTCGCCGTGCGTTCGGGCAATGAAAGCTTCTTCGCTGATGCCTTCCTTTTTCGCGCTGATCATGATAGCCGTGCCGTGCGTGTCGTCGGCGCAGATATACAGGCAGCGATGCCCGCGCAGTTTTTGAAACCGCACCCAAATATCGGTCTGCAGGTATTCGACCAAGTGGCCGATGTGAATTTGGCCATTCGCATACGGAAGCGCGGCGGTGACCAAGATTTTTCGTGAGCTCATTCGTAGATTCCCGTTCGCTAGCATTGCCTCGATGGCAAGTTTCGCGCGCATGTGGCTTTCGGAAGGCGATGCGTGTGCGATGCCCGGCATTGTAGCCCATAGCCAATCGGAGCGCGAAGAGCCGATTTATCGCGTGATCGCTAGATTGGCACGCCATGTGCAACAAGCGTGCGGCGGGTCAAACGGCCAGTGGAACGACCATTGCCGCTAGCAAGACAAGCATGTCGATTTCGGGGCGCATTCGAGCGTCGATTCGGTTTTGAAATGCTGGCATCGAGAGTTGGTCTTGTAAATTTTTCCAATCTGCAAGAGAGTGTTGCACTTCCGTAGGACCCCAGGACGGAAACAAGGTTCGCTTCTTCAAAACGCAACGACAAGTAGAGTTCCGGCATGGAAGTCGGGCTCGGGCAGGATGCCACGTCGAGCGCGAAGCGCCCCAAGGCTTATCGATGAAACCCGCGATTCCAGGGAGGGAACCATGGGCTCGCTGAAATTCTGTGCGCTGCTTCTCGCATTGGCCGGCCTCTCGCAACAGGCCGTGGGCCAAGAAACGATCCTGCTCGACTTTACCGCGGATTGGTGCGGTCCATGTCAGCAGATGCGACCGGTCGTCGAGCGTCTGGAACGCAATGGCTACGCGGTGCGCGTTGTGAACATCGATCGCGAGCCGAAGCTGGCCGCCCGATTTGGCGTGGCGAAGATTCCCTGTTTTGTCGCCGTTGCCAATGGCCGGGAAATTGGACGCCAGCTCGGTGCGACAAGCTACGAACAACTTGCTGCAATGCTCGGCTCGCAAAACAGCAGCCAGCACGCCGCGACGCAGACAGTTCAGCATGACCCGTTTCTGGCCGGCAGTGGCCATGCGTCCGCGCAAGGCCAATCGTTAGCCGATTTGCCGCCGGCCAGGCAACGCGACGCCGCGGCTCGCGCGCCCTTGGCGGCGGCCGACGCGACACGAAACGCTCCGGCGGCAGGAACGGCGCAACCACCTTCGGAGTTGTCGGTCGAATTGGTCGCGGCAACGGTTCGCATTCGTGTCGAGGATCCGGATGGGCATTCGTACGGCACGGGAACGATCGTCGATGCCCGGCAAGGCGAAGCGCTGATCTTGACCTGCGGACATCTGTTTCGCGACTCGGGAGGCAAGGGCCTGGTGACCGTTGATTTCCAGCGCAATGGCCAAGCCGCTACTGCGACGGCGAGGCTTCTTGGTTTTGACTTGAAGCGTGATCTGGGTGTACTGACTTTCCGCCCCGAAGGCGAGGTGCGAGTCGCGCCGTTAGCGCCGGCCGATCGTCGAGTGGCCTGCGGCGATTGGGTGATGAACGTGGGCTGTAATCATGGCGCGGCGCCTTCGCCGCGCAGCAGCCGCATTACCGACATTGACAAATATCTGGGACCGGCGAATTTCGAAGTCTCGGGAACTCCTGTCGAAGGCCGCAGCGGCGGCGGGCTCTTCAACCAACAAGGCGAACTCATCGGCATTTGCTATGCCGCCGATCCGGAAGACAACGAGGGAGTCTACGCGGCGTTAACATCGATTCATGCGGAAGTCGCCCGATTGAATCTAAGCAAAGTGCTGAGTCGGTCGAGTGAGATTCAACTTGCGGCGCGCGATGCCGCCACGGAGGCGCCGGTCGCGGAGCATTCGATGCCGGATGAATTCCCGCAGGAACCGGCCGGCTTGCGGAGTGTTGTGCTCAACGATCCTCAACCGCCGAGGAATTCGGCGGTTCAGTTGGCGGAACACGTCGAATCGGTTGCTCGAGGTGAGATGACAGCGGCCGAGCGGGCCACGCTCGACGAAATCGCCAATCGGTCGCGCGACGCCGAAGTGATCTGCGTGATTCGGCCGCTGAACGATCCCAATGCGAAGAGCGAGATCATCGTGCTCGATCGAGCTTCGCCCGAGTTCCTGCGCCAGCTTACCGAGCGGAAACGGATCTCGGACAGCCGCCAGCTTACGTCGCACGGCGCTCGCAGCGCAGCGGTCGATGGCGCGACGAATCGATGAGGTAAGCCGAAGGTCGATGAGGTAAGCCGAAGGCGGCGGAATCTCATGACGGTGAGGATTCGTTAGACCCGTCATAATCGGTACGCTACGTTTGGCGAGTTCCGGCCATCGCGACCGGAAGACGCGATTTCTCCGCTTCCCGAGAGTCTCTTCAAACTCGGGTAACCTATCTTTTCGCAGTAACCTGCGCCGATTGTGTGTGCTTTGGCAGCGCGCCTCAACACCAGGCAGCGTGCTGTATCGCAACACGATTTCCCTAAGATATTGGTATCCAGCAGCCCCGCTCATGCTCTTTTACGTGCTGATCTTGGCGACACTCAATCTCGGAGTCGGCTTTGCCGTTGCCGAGTCGCTGGGTCGTGGACCGCGCTTGCCATCGCTTCGATCCGTGCGCGAGTGGATTCAGTACATAGCATGGTTTGTTTTTGACCGGGCCGTTCATTTCCGTCTCCCAACTCGCACGGCGTCAGGCATTCGCACAGCGAGTTCTCCGACTCCAGTCAAACCGCGCAGCAAGCCGGCGCCGAAACCGAGCAGCGGACGTGGGGAAAAGGTATCTCGCCAAGCGCCCGAGCCGCGCGATGCGGATCAAGTCGATGTTGACACAACGCCTGCCGAAAGCGAACCGAGCGTCGAGCAAGCGACAGCGACTCTCGACGAGAAGGAAACGCCGTGCGATACGTCGGTCGAGGAAGCTTCGGTCGAGGATATGATGGCTGGGTTGATGCAGTTTCGCGAGAAGGTGGCGTCGCTCGACACCAAAGTGCGCAAGTGCGTGCGACAGCCCGAAACCCGCGAAGTTCAGCAGTGTGTCGACGAATTCAAACAGGCCAATGGCGAGTACCTCGCCCATTCCGACGCGATCACCGAGAAGCTAAGCAGACCGGAGGCCGAAGGCGATTCCGACGCGCTCCGCGCCAAGATGCATAAGGCCGTTGAGCAACAGGCCAATGAAGTACGCCTGGCATCGCAAACGCTCGAGCACATCGACGTCGAGCGCGACCCCGAGGCGGGCTGCCAGGCGATGCTCGCACAATCCGGCGGACTCATCGCATCCAGCAGCACACTTCACAACGAACTGACTGAAACGCGGCTCGAGCTGGCCTGCCTCAAGGGCGAATCGATCGAGTGCGACGAAATGCTGAGCGATCCGCTGACCGGACTGCCCAATCGCATCGCGCTCGAACGGCATCTGCGGCAAGCCCGCCCAGCCGACGACTCTGACACTGCGATCGCGGTGGCCCTGGTCGACGTCGACCGCCTGGGAGAACTTAACAGTTCGCTGGGCGTGCAGGCTGGCGACCGTTTGCTGTGTGGGATCGCACGCATACTTAAAGAATTTTCCGACGACGGTCCGTTGCTGACCCGGTTCGAAGGCCAGCGTTTCGCGATTGCGTTTTCGGGGCAACCGGCCAGCGATGTCTGCTCCCATGTCGAGGAGTTGCGGCAACAGGTCGAAGCTGTCCACTTTCGTGATGGCGACGACACGGTCGCCATTACGGCGAGTTGCGCCGTCGCTGATTGGGCCAAGAACGAAGAACTGACAAACCTTTTTACAAGGCTCGAAGCCGCCTTGCACGAAGCGAAACGATTCGGACGCAATCGCACATTCACACACAACGGACATTCGCCGGCGCCGGTAGTTCCACCGGAGGTTACGGTCGAAACTCGCACGTTCGATCTTAATGATTTGTAATTGGTCAGGTGCCACATGCAAACTACGATTACCAGTTCCACGAATAGCGAACCGCCGATCGTCGCTTCGTTCACCGGAGAGTCACAATCGCGCCGCCACGCCGATCTGTCTCGCGACGAGGTCCTGGCCCAATTGGGCAAGCGGGCGACCGCCAAGATCGACCGCATCCAACTACTGCGCGATGCGGCCGCCCTGGTTGCCGAAACGCTCGATCTCGAATGGTGTGCGTTCGCGCTCCCGTCGAGCGATTCCGGAGGCTTTGTCGCTCGGTTGTGCAAGACATGCGACGTGCTGGAAGTGCGCGACGACGTCGACGAAGTCGTCTTCCAACTTCCGCATACACCCGACGCTTCGATGCTGAGCTTTGCGATCGCGAGCGGCAAACCGATCACGTCGGTCGACCTGCCCAAAGAGCAACGATTCCGCGACGCCGACCTCCTCGAACGCCACGTGCATTGTGGCATCGCCGTACCCTTCGTGCTGCACGAGCGCACGGTGGGCGCGATCGCGGCCTTTAGCTCGGAACCGATTGAACTCGTGGAGACGGACACGCGCTTTGTCGAAACGATCGCCAGCATTCTATCGATTTCGATTGCGCGTTTTAATGCCGAGGAGCAACTCACGCGCGAGCGGCGCTTACGCAAGTCGCTCATGCAGAACATCGATTCGCTAGTCGTCGAGATGACAACCGAGGGCGAAATCGTATCGCTCAATTCCTCAGCGCAACGCTGCACAGGATTCGATGCAGCGGAAATTGTCGGCCGCAGTTTTGTCAGCGCGCTGGCCATTCCCGAAGAGGTCGCCCCCTTGACCGAGCAGATCGAAGGCGTAGCCGCAGCGAATGCAGATGGCGATTTCAATGGACATCTGCTCGACAGGGAAGGCGAGCGCAGACCTGTGCGATGGCGGTTCTCGTTGGTCGCATCCAACAGCACGTCGCTCATTGTCGCCACCGGAACGGATCTTTCCGAGACACTCTCGCTCAAGCAGGAGCTTAATCGCACGCGCGAAGAGAATCTGACGGCCCAAAGGGCGCTGCACGAGGCGAAACAAGAGATCGAAAAGGGCCGCATGGCGACGGCCGTCGAGCGAACACAGCCTTTCGGCATGATGCGCGACGACAGCCAAGGAGAACGAAGGCGCCGACCACGCCGTCTCTATCCCTACGTTCAACGCATTGCGCCCGTTGTTGATGGACGCATCCCCACGATCGACGACTTCTTCGAAGTACGTTGCCGCGACATTGCCGCCGGCGGATTCTCGTTCCTGATGCCGCGACCGCCGAAACAAACCGAATACGTCGCCGCCTTCGGTGTCGCTCCGGCGCTTACCTATTTAACGGCTACGGTCGCGCATACGACACAGCTCGAAATCGATGGCAAGCTGATGCACATCATCGGCTGCGAATACACCGGGCGTGTCGACCTCTAAACGGCCCGGGCGATTAGCCGTCTGTCAATTCGAAGATGGCCTCGATCTCGGTCGTAATATTTCCGGGCAACGACCCCATGCCGACGGCGCTACGCGCCCCGACCCCAGCGTCTTCGCCCCAGACGTCGCGAAAGAGTTCGCTGCAGCCGTTAATCACTTGCGGGTGTTGCGTGAAATTGGCGGTGCAATTGACCATGCCCAGCACTTTGACAACGCGTTGAACTCGGTCGAGACTGCCGAGGCTCTCCTTCAACGTAGCCAACAGCGCTAAACCGGTCTGTCTGGCCGACGCCTGGCCGCCAGCCAAGTCTGTCTCTTCGCCAACGCGACCGACGATCAATGTCCCGTCGGCCTTCAGCGGTCCATGACCGGAAAGGTAAGCCATCCGGTCGACGACAACGATCGGCTTGTAAACACCCATCGCCTTGGGCGCGGGTGGCAACTCGATTCCAAGTTCGGCAAGGCGGGCATCGGCGCTCATGGCATCCGTTCCTTTGATGCATGGGAAAATTGATGTGTTGGAAACTAGTATGTCATGATCGTGCGTCGCAACCGGCTGTCAAGCGGCCGAGCCGTCCAAGCCACATGCCGCCGAATAACAATCGCCAGCCGAAACAATCTGCGGACGCACGCTTTCGAGCACCGGCGATCAAATAGCCCTGTTAGAAATGGCGGAAGGTGCGCGACAGGACGATCCTCGTGAGACTGCTGAGTGTAAAGCTGCGTTTACACATTTGCGCATAGGCGTTCATGGAAACAAGCTTTGCCGTGGCATTCCATCGCCGAAATCGAATGAAAGCTGCCCCGGCTGGAAACGCGTAATTCGCATATCAGACGTGACTTGCGACGACTCTTGACTGGAACTCGCAACTTTTTCGATTCTGGCACGCCGCATGCGTATAGAGGAGGCTCGACTATCTATCGCGGCAATGGTATTGCGCGACAGGGTTGCTAAATGGGACTGCCATCCAAACGTTTGGGGGCGGCGTTTTATTTTCACTGGTGTTTGTGGAGGAAACTTTATGTTGAGGAAACTGTGGAATGATGAGGCGGGTGCGATCCTCTCCGCCGAAATCGTTCTGGTCGCCACCATTTTGGTTATCGGCATGATTGTTGGTCTGAAGTCGGTTCGCGACGCAGTCGTGAGCGAACTCGCCGACGTCGCCCAAGCCTTCGCCAACATCGACCAGAGCTACTCGTACTCGGCCGTCGATGGCCACGGCGCGTTCACCGAAGGCGCCACGTTCGCCGACTCGCCCGACTTCTGCGATGACCCAGCCCTCGACGAAGACGTCGACGTGCTGCCGCGCAGCAAGTGCGTGAGCGTGTGCGATGCGGACGACGGCGCCGAAGGTCCGTCTGCCTAGTCGTTTGACTGTTGCCTCAACCATGGATTCATCCTTTGACGAGGCATTTCAAGCGCATGGTTGAGTCTTGACCGAGTCACGCGTGCCCGTGAACTGCGGGTGCGCGTGGCTCTTTTTCTGCGCTTCACGAACGTGTTTCTCAGAAATTTGGCGGCAGAAATTGTCGTATTCGTTGCGACGGCCGGAACCCCTGACTAGACTTGAATGAGTAAGAGTCGGAGCTTGGCGCCGACCGATGCGTAAAAGATCTGTACTTGCAGGGCACTTTCCCTGCTGATTAAGCCGCAAGTGCGGCCACATTGAATGAAACTTCTCAAGGCACTTTGGCGCGATCAATGCGGCGGACTTTTGTCCGCCGAGTATGTGCTGCTGGGCACATTGCTCACGCTGGGCGTGATCGTTGGCTTGACGGCCGTGCGCAACGCTATCGTGCAAGAGCTCGCCGATCTGGCGGCGGCCATTTGCGCCATTGATACGGGCACGACGGCGGCGACCGTTAGTTTCCCATCGTCGAGCGCCGAAGAGGGCACCGACGTCTTCACGACCGAGATGATTGTCACGGCCGACGAAGCTTTCGGCGAGACTCCCTAGCGCGATTTCCCTCCTCTTGGGTGATCGCGCGGCGTTCTTTCTCAATGCGAAAAAATCGGGAAATAACCCGTTCAATTTCGTTTACAAACGCCTCGTGTTCAGAGTATTCTAGGGAGTCGTGAGTACTGTTTTAGGATGTGCTCTCGACCCCATTGTTTCGCACCAGTTGCGAACTCTTCTCGTGCACGATGCACGTGTGCTTTATGTGCATGACGCGCGACGCTCGCTGCGACCTGACTACCTTTGATGGATTCGACGCGTCTCGTGTTTATTGGCTTTGTCGCCGCCTTTACCTTGGTCGCCGCCATTATGGACTGGCGCACCAAGCGGCTGCCTAATGCGCTCACCGTGCCGGCATTTGTCTTGGCGCTTGTCTTCCATTCCGCAAACGGTTGGTTCGAGGGCGGCGCGTTGGGCGCAGGCAAAGAGTTGCTTGTATCGCTAGGTGGTTTCGCAACGGGATTTGGAATTCTGTTTGTGTTGTGGCTGATAGCCGGCGGCGGCGGTGGTGATGTGAAATTGATGGGCGCCGTGGGAGCGTGGTTGGGAATTCGGCAAACGATTTACGTCTTCATCCTGGCGACGCTGGTAATCATCGTGGGCACGATTGGAATTCTGGCCTACCGATCCATCAGCAATGGTTTTGGCAAGACGCGCCAGCGATATTTAACACCGCTCGATAGCAAAGCCGTGTCGAGGCAAAAGAGCAACGGTGCAGACGCCGAACAAACTGCCCGTTTACGCCGTCGCCTCATGCCGTTCGGCGTGTCGGTGGCTGTCGCCACCTGGGCGCTCTTGGCGTTCACCGTACTTGTGAAGCAGGCGTGAGCAGTATTGATGGATGCAATTCTTCACAATTTGTCTCCCACGCGTTCCTGTCGTCGGCCGGGCCGAATTGGCGCGCTGCTGAGTTTCGAACTCCTGCTGGTGCTGCCAATCTGCACGGCTTTCCTGTTTGCCATCGCGGAGTTTGCGCTCCTGTGGTCGGCCAACAACGAAATCAAGACCGCCAGCCAACAAGGGTGCCGAGTGGGAACGCTGCCGGCCAACGACCCCGATGAGCAACTGGCGGCCGTGCAAGCGGCTGTCAATGCGGCCCTAACACAACAGCAATTGATCGAGCAACATGCATTGAAATTCGTACCCGGCGCGCATACCGGCGATCTGGTTGCCTGCCAGATCACCGTACCCATGACAGCCGCGTCGCCAGATCTTCTTCAGGTGATCGGTTTTAGCTTATCGGGTCGCGACTTGGTTGCGCGGACCGTGATGCGCGCGGAATAAACATTTAACATTGAAATTAGAACGACCTTCGGGCAATTCGTAGTAGCCAAGGAGATGCTGGCGTGTCCATGTCAACGGGAACAATGAGCATCGCGATCATGGCCATTCTCACCGGCCTGGTCGGCGCGTATGTTTTTCGCACGGTCTTGATGGAAGACCAACTTCCGGGCAAGCGCTCGCCCACGCGCATGACCGTGCCGCTGGCGAACATCGATCTGCCGGCAGGCCGCACAGTAAGCTTCGGCGACATTGTCATGATGCCGATGTCTTCGGCTGAGATGAAAGAACAGAACATGCCCATCAGCCTGGTCATGATGGAGCCGTCGCAAATCATCGGCCGTACGTTGCGAACCTCGATCGAGCAGGGGCGTCCCTTCTTGACCACGGGAATGTATCTCGACGGCACGAAGCCCGATGTTGCGGAGTTGCTCAAACCTGGCTTCCGCGCCGTACACTTGCAGATTCCCGATTCGCGCGGAGGCAACGTGCGCGCCGGTTCCACGGTCGACGTGCTCTTTCGCGCAGAGCCGGATAAAGTTGGCGACGGATCGTGGAAGTTTCCCGAAACGACACTCACACTCCTCGAAGGCGCGGAAGTCCTGCTCGTTGAAACGCCCAAAGCTTCCGCGCGGCGAGACTCGTTCGATGTACGCTACCGCAATACGGGTGGACCGCCGCCGAAATCGCCAACCGTCGTGCTTGCGGTAACACCGCGCCAAGCGAGCGTCCTTCAAACAGTGGAAGGGCGCGGCCAATTGTCGCTCGTGACACGTGCACAGGGCGAAACGCTGATCACCTCGGGCCAGTCGCAGCGAGTCACGCTCGAGAGCCTACTTGGCCTTGCGCCTCCACCAGAACCCGAGCAACCTTTTTCCACGGAAATTTATCGTCGCGGCGACCGGCAACAACTCGATTTCGATCGGTCCTCGTTCATTCCGGATCAGCAAAAGCGGAAGCAAGCCGCCATCGCTCCGCTTTATCCACCCGTGCGTTCAACCTATCGACCGTCGAACACCGGAATCACGGCCGGTCTGCTCGATACAACGCAGGACAAGGTAACTCGTCCGTAGCGCCGAGTCTTTCGCCACCGATTTCTGGCGCCCCATGCATGCGAAGGTAAATCGCTCCCGAGTTAAACGACCTGCACGGCGAGCACAGGCAATTGTCGCGCTGCTCGTGGGATTGACGCTGCTTCTCGGTTTGGGTGCGATGGTCTGGGATATCGCCATGATCTCGGCCTATCAACGCCAGCTCGACGTGGGACTTGAAGCCGCTTCGCTCGCGGGTGTTAGTCAACTGATGGACC
The DNA here is from genome assembly GCA_020427265.1 of Planctomycetales bacterium. GTDB lineage: Bacteria > Planctomycetota > Planctomycetia > Pirellulales > JAGQOS01 > JAGQOS01. Next base: position 809 of record JAGQOS010000076.1, on the reverse strand, counting down.
GGTCGCTGCTCGACGCCAATCTCGAAAGGCTCGAACTCGCCGATGCTGGCCTCCCGTCCGCTGCGACAACGATCGAGCGGCAGGCGACTCTCGCTCGAAAGACCGCCGCCCGCTTCGCAGCCGAAAACCGAATGGCGGGCGAACCGATCCTGTTGACCGATAACCCCAATAACGTTGCGGACGGCGATCTGGTGATCGCCAACCTGGCCGATCCCAGAGATTTGCTCAGCTCGCCCGATGTTTGGTCGAAAACCGGGCCTGCAAACACGTTGATTGCCCGCTCGGATCATTCTGAATCGATGGGGAACTCGATTGCAATGAGATTCGGCAGATTCCTCGGGCTGATGCATGTCGATCTTACAGTCCAAGTGCAAGCCAGCCTGGATCAGCGCGTCTACGGTTTCCAACCAGTGGATCATGCGAATGCCCCGTTATTTCCGCTTGTAGTCGCTCCCGCTGGATCGCCCGAATCGTGGCGCGAACAGGCCTGCGCCGAAACGTTGGCTGGCGCGAACGACCAATATTCCGTCGATTGGGGTTCGGATTCCGTTACGCCGGAATCGCGCGAGATTCTCGGCGGAGCATTTAAGGCCGAACCAGACGGTGTGCCGGAAATCGTCTTGCGAATTTCCCCAGGTCGCGTGGCGACGGGTCCGCATCTCATTTCATTTGATGCAGCGCCGCTCGATGAAGCGACGCTGGAAAGCCAAATCGTGCTCGGCCTTTCCGCCGCGGACCTACTCCCCTTGGGTGGCAAGTTCGCGTTGTCGCGCGATGGAACCCTTGATCTACCACAGCCAACGGCACCC
>JAGQOS010000075.1 GCA_020427265.1 Planctomycetales bacterium | reverse complement strand
GACTTCGACTATCCGGGCAATGTGTCGGAGCGGTTTGGCGGTTTCAGCGACCGCTGGTGGGATGAGCTACAGCGGCTCGATGAACTGGCCAAGGACGAGCGGCACAACGAAGCGATTCACGACGACATGGCCCAGATCTGCTGCAACGTGCTGGTGAAGTGCGTCATCGAAGGCGTCATCGCCGATTGGCGAAGCCTCGATTTGAACGTGGCAACTCTGCTCGATTCGATCGAAACGATCCAGGCGCGCGATGCGAGCATGCGTGTGCAGATCCGAGAGTTGACACGCTAGCGCGCAGGGGCTAATCGTTATGCAATGCGCCCCAGCCTGCTTCAACTATCACCGCTTAGCGTCTATGGATTCACGTTTGGCTCTCTCCAGGCATGCGCGGAGTTTTCCAACGGGCAATACCGCCTGAAGGACGGATTGGCCCTGGCGTGGCTGCTCGGTTCGTCTTGCACGCAGGCCGATGCCTGGCATACGATTTTGCTGCGCGTGCATTTGCCTTTCGCGCGGGTAGAAATCATTCATCCGCAATCGATCGGGAACCAATCAGGAGAGCAACATGAAGCGATTTGAAGGAAAGGTGGTTCTGGTCACCGGCGCGGCAAGCGGTATTGGCCTGGCAACGGCCGTGGAGTTCGCGCGCGAAGGCGCGACGGTAGTGGCGAGCGACCTGCGGCAAGACGATCTCGACGCGGCTTATGCCGAAGTCTCCGCCGAGAGGCTCGCGATCGAATGCCGCGTGCAGGATGTCACGCAGCACGCCGCCTGGACGGACACGGTGCAGGCTATCGTCGCGCGGCACGGCCGGCTCGATGTGCTAGTGAACAACGCGGGCGGCGGCGAGTTCGCCACGATCGAAACCACAACACTAGAACAATGGCGTGCCGTGAACGCGGTGAATCTCGAAGGCGTGTTCTTCGGCATGCAGGCGGCGATCGCCGTGATGAAGGAAAGCGGCGGCGCGATCGTGAACAATTCGTCGATTACGGCCTTGGTCGGCGAGCCGATGTTGGCGGCCTACAGCGCGACCAAAGGCGGTGTGCGCGCCATGACCAAAGCGGCGGCCGTCGACTGCGCGAGGCGGGGTTATCCGATACGCATTAACTCGATCCACCCCGGGTATACGCAAACGAAACTCGTGGCCACGGCGCTCGAATCGTTGGGCGAGCGGGCCGACGAATTCGCCGCTGCGGCGACGGCCAAGATTCCCGTCGGCCGACTCGCCGAGCCGATCGAAATCGCTCGGCCCATTCTCTTCCTGGCGAGCGACGACGCCTCGTACATGACCGGGGCGGAATTGGTTGTCGACGGCGGCTACGTGGCGGAATAGGCGGCAGGAAGCCTCGCGCCGTTCGCCGTTAATAACTTGCTCCCGCGCGGAGCAGCAGCGTGTCGGCCGGGTCGTAGTCGGGCAGTCCGCTGCGGAATTCGACCGTGCGGCCGAAGACGTAGCCGATCTCGAGCCGGCTGTTGATCGCGCCCGGCTTCTTACGTTCGATGCCCAAGATCGCGCGGTAATCGCGCACCGTGATTTCGTCGGCCGCGCCGGTCGGGCGTTCGATCACCCACACGCCGCCGCCGAACTCGCCGGCGATGTAGAGCCAATAGTCGGTGCGCCACATGGACGGCGGTCGATATTCGTAACCTCCCTTTCCATCGGGAAACATCGTTTGCAGGCCGCCGTTGAGCACGTTTCCTGATAAAGCAGCAACGTGCGGGATTCGCCAGGCGATCTTCGGTCGCGGCGCGATCAGTTCGAAACTCCAATAGTCGGTCGGTTTCCAGATGAGTCCGCCGACGGGCAGGATACCCACGTCGCTACGATCGAGATACGCCACGCCTAAGGCCAGCGTGAGCGTTTCCGAATACTTGTAAGCGCCAAAACCGCGTCCGGTGATGCGAAGCGTGTCGGAGTCGTCGATTTCGTAGTCGCCGTAATAGCCCGGCGTCACGGCGACATCGGCCGTCCATCGTTCGCCGACCGGTCGAATCCAGCGAAACTGCATGCTCGCGTCGTAGACACGCGCCGGCAGATCGGGCGCGTCGGGACCATCTAAGTAGTGCACGCCGAAGGCCGGGGTAATGACCAACGGCGAACGCGCGGTTGGAAACGGAAAGCCGAACGTGATGCTCGTTTCCAGATCGGAAAAACCAAGATCCTCGCCGCTCGCCGCCGGCAACCACGTGCCGGTGAACGAGATGGCTTGCAGCACGCCGTCCTTGGCGCCGGGCAATTTGTCGGGCGCGCCTTCAGGCGACGTGGGAAGAACGAGCGATTGCGAGATTTCCGGCTGCGCGGAGATCGGCTGATAGGGCGAGCGCAGCGAATCTTCGAGCAGCACAGTCGGCCCGAACGGTCCGGGGCCCAGGGTCATGGTTGGCGGATCGGCAACGACGGCGTACGGAACCTCCGGCAACCGCTGCAGCCGCTCGCCCACGGCCTGCCCCGGTGCAAAACTCGCGCTGGTAAAGCTCGCGAGAAGCAGGGCTGCGGCGCCAACGATTTGGTTTCGCCCGAAGGGCCCGACTCGCGTCATGCGATCTCCCGCATGTTAGAAGGAGACGCCGCCCCGCAGCATGAACGTGTCGTCGAGGCTGTACCGCTTCGTCCCAGGAGAATCGGCAAAAACCACTTCGCGATCGAAGACATAGCCCACTTCGAAGTGGCCGCGAAAGCCGGCAAGTGTGCGGAACTCGATGCCGCCGATGGCGCGTAGGTCGTTGATGTCAAACCGATCGCCAAACGTGCCCGCGCCGCCGGGCAGGTCGCGTCGCACGGTCCAGGATCCGCCGCCATATTCACCGGCCGCGTAAACCCACCATTCGGTCGTGCCGATTGTGGTGAGCCGCCGCGCGAGTCGCGGCCGCGGAAACAGAATTTCGTAACGCGCATCGGGGTGCGGTGTCCAGATGATACCGCCGGCTGGCAGCAGCTTCAGGTCGACGCGATCGAAGTAGACCACGCCCAGCGCCACTTGCACGGTGGGCGTGAACGAAAGCACACCCAGGCCACGCCCCATGTAGCGCACCGAGTCGGTGGTCGTGTGATCGAAATCGCTGTATACACCCACGCGCACGCCAAGATCGGCGGAAAGCCAGGGTGTAAGCTGGGGTTGCCAACCGCCATCGAGATAGGCGTCGTACAAACGCGGCGGCAGTCCGAGCATGCCCGGCGCTTCGACCATTTGCAGCGCAAAGCCTGGTGTCACGAGCAGCGGCGCGCTGTTGTACAAGAACGGGAACTGCATGGTCCCGCTAATTTCCGAGGTATGAACGTCGAGTTCCGAAGCGTTGCCGTCGCCGTAAAGCCAGGTATGCTCCAGGCGAATTTCCTTGGTCAGCCGCTGGTACTGGCCGAATGTGCCGACCGGCTCCTGCAACGCGTAGCCGTTGGGCGCAAACAGCGTGGGCAGCCCGTTGGGAAACAGCGCCGGTGGCGAAGCCGAATACGCCGGCCCCGGCGCGGAGTAGTAAGGCGTTCCACCCGGAGGCGCCGCGCTCGGGTCCTGGTACGGATCGAACATCGGCGGTGGTGTAATCGTGCCGTTGAGCGTGGCGGCCGGCCCGCTGTAGGTCACGCCCGGCCCGCCGTAGTTTGGCGCGGGTGTCGAATAGGTAGGCGTCTCGGCAAAGGTCGAGGGCGCGTAGGCCGAATTGTTCTGGATCGTCGGGGTCGTCACGGTCGAAGGAAACTGCACGCGCTGCGCACTGGCTTCGCCGACGAACAACGCCAACATCGCGCCTGAAAGCGCGATGGCTCGCCGCGTCGAATTGGGTGTTTTGTAACCGTCCACCGCTCTGCGCATCCTCCGTCCGTTCTCTTCGGCAAGTTGGAGAGAGGCGTGGAATATCAGGAGGGGCGCAACGCGTCAAGGTGGATTCACCAGCCGCTCGAGTCGAAGGAGAAAATGTTCCAACCGCCGTGCGGCCGCCGGCATGTCATCAAACGCCCGCCGCTCAAGAAATACCCAGCGAATCCAATTCAGGCCTGCTAGCACGACCGTCGTGCGATCGTACAGGCGAATCAACGCCTGCTGGTCGTCGGAAAGCCGCGCGACCGTTTCATAGCCGGCGATGCCAGCATGCCACCGGTCGGGCGCGTCGGCCGCGTAGCTGCCCAACAGCCGAGCGATATCGCAGGCCACCTGGTCCACGCGCATCGCTCCGTAATCGATGATTCCCGAAACCTCGCCGCGCTCGAATAGCACAAGCTCCGACCACACATCGCACAGGCACGGTTGCAGAGGAAACGCCATAGACGCCATGGCCTGAAGTTCCGCGTCGAGCGTCGGCAGAACCTGTTCCGCCAGCGGGATGAATTGGCGCGCCGCCGCATGGCCGGCCGGCCACCGGTCGCGCGACAGCGCCGGCGCCAACTGCGCGAAACGTTGCTCGCGCCACCGGCGAATCTCTTCGCGTCGCTGGACCAAACCGGCGGGAATTCCTGTGGCCAGTGAATTGCCGCTCGCTTCAATCGCACCATGCAAGCGGGCCAACGCCGCAAGCGCACAGCGAATGTTGTCGCTGTTCGCCTCGCCAGGCGCGATCGCTCGGCCGGGTAACCACGGCGAAAGATCCCAGAGATGTCCCTCGGCCGCGCAAATCGTGCCGCCCGCGCGCTTCGACACGGCCGGTGCAACGCAGTGAAATCCCTGCGTCTGCGCCGACTCGATCACTCGATGGATCCACTGCAACCGCGCAACCGTTGGGCTGGGTCGCGGCCAACGACGCAGGGCGAAGGTTCGGCCATCGGCCTCGACACGCCACAGCCGCGATCCGCTGAACCCGCCGCTCGATAACGGCCGCACCGCATGGCGGGGAGAATCCCCGAGAAATTCGGCAAGAATCGGCCGAACATCGGCGTTCAGGGCATCCGCCATCGGCACCATCTCCCAGCGAACGACGCAAAATCGGCACGATTCGACAAGTGTCGTCGCAATTGATACATTTCCGCCATCCCTCCCAAACCCAAACGAATTGTAATGCGTAGTTAAGGAAATAGACGAGAGGTCTTGAGAATCGCAAAAAACGGGTAAGATAGGCTATATTTACCAGGGCCAAAATTGGCTCTGCCCACCTTCGACCGCCGGCCTGGCGCAACGATTTTCCAAACGTAAGACGCATCCGCCAAGCCGACAGTTGCAATTCAACCCCACACACCCTCGACATTTCGTGGCGTCGCCACACGCACTCCCGTAGATAGGATCTCCCTTATGACATGCCCGCTTCACGTTCGCATGCTCGCGATTGTTAGCCTCAGTTTTGCCACCGCCTTGGCTGCACCCGCGGCGCTTTGGGCTGAAGACGCTCAGCCAGAAAAAGAGCCGCAGTCGACCGAGAAGAGCGCCGACGAGGTCTCGGCCGTTTCGGGCAGTTCGTCGTCGAGCGGCAGTTCTGCGAAAGCCAGCGACGCCAATTCCGACGCCGCCAAGTACGCTGCGATTACGAAAGACGCCAAATCGGTCGACGGCTTGATCAAGCTGCATCGCAACGGCTCGAACCTTTACGCCGAGCTGAATGCGAATCAATTGAACAAAGATTTTATTGTGCTGATCTCGATCGCCAAGGGCATTGGCCAGCGTCCGCTGCTGGGCGGCATGACGTGGGGATTCGGCGACGACTGGCTGTGGCAGTTCCGCAAGGTCGACGAGCGGATTCAACTCGTTCGCCGCAACGTGCGATTCAAAGCCAAGTCGGGCAGTCCCGAAGAAAAGGCCGTCAAGCTGGCGTATACCGACAGCGTGTTGTTCAGCCTGCCGATCGCCGCCAAGACCAGCGGAGGCGCGTATGTCGTGGACCTTTCGCCCGTGTTCATGAGCGATCTGCCGCAGATCTCCATGGTGTTGCCCGGCTTTGTGTTTTCGGCCGCCAAGTCGAACTGGGCCGAGGTCAAGGGCTTCAAGGACAACATTGAATTGGAAGTGGAAGCCACGTACGCCTCGGCCGGCATGGTCGATTTCGAGTCGGTGCCGGATAGCCGCGGTGTCACGGTCAACGTGCATTATTCCATCAGCATGCTCCCGACGACCGGTTACACGCCGCGTTTGGCCGACGACCGGGTCGGCTACTTTCTGACCGTGCTGAAAGATTATTCGAAGCCGGGCGACGACGACCGCTTTGTGCGTTACATCAACCGCTGGGATCTGCAAAAGGCCGATGCTTCGGCCGATCTTTCGCCTCCCAAAGCGCCGATCGTGTTTTGGCTCGAAAAGACCATTCCTTTCAAGTATCGCAAGCCCATTCGCGAAGGCATCCTCGAATGGAACAAGGCGTTCGAAAAGGCCGGCTTCGCCAACGCCATCGAAGTGCGCCAACAACCCGACGACGCCGACTGGGACCCCGAAGACATTAACTACAATTCGTTCCGTTGGATCACGTCGGGCGCTGGTTTCGCCATGGGCCCGTCGCGCGTGAATCCGTACAACGGACAGATCCTCGACGCCGACATCATCTTCGATTCTGACTTCCTCAACTACTGGAAAATGGAATACGAAACTTTCACGCCGGCAGGAATCGAGCAGATGACGGGCGGCCCGAATACGCTCGAAGGCTATCACGCGCAGCAAGACCGCCGCAACGCGCTCGAACGCAGCGCGCATCGCCATTCGTGCAAATACTGCCAGGGGCAGTCGCACCAGTTGGCGCTCAGCGCTTCGGTTTTCGCCGCGCGGACGCAGAGCCCCGAAGACCTGGAGAAACTGATCATGCAGGCGCTCAAGGACGTGACCATGCACGAAGTGGGCCACACGTTGGGACTGCGCCACAACTTCAAGGCCAGCACGTACTACTCGCTCGCCGACTTGAACGACCCGAACAAGACTTCGAAAACGGGCATCTCGGCGTCGGTCATGGACTACACGCCTGTGAACATGCAACCGAAGGACGCTAATCAAGGCGACTACTACTCGACGACGATCGGCCCTTACGACTATTGGGCGATCGAGTACGGATACAAAACGCTTTCCGGCGGCACCGACGCCGAAGTGGAAGAACTCAAGAAGATTGCCTCGCGCAGCGGCGAGCCGGAATTGGCCTATGCCACAGACGAGGACACCCGCGGCATCGACCCCGACCCGCTGACCAATCGTTTCGATCTGGGTAACGACGGCGTGGCGTATGCCAAGCTGCAAGCGCAGATCGTGGCGGAGATCTGGCCCACGATTGTCGACAAAGCGGTCGAAGCCGGCGACGGCTACCAAGACACGCGCCGGGCGTTCGGCGTGTTGCTCGGCACACATGGCCGCTCCATGTATTTCGCCGCGCGCTACGTGGGCGGGCTTGTTGTGAACCGCAGCCACAAGGGCGACGACAAGGCCAAGCCGCCCATCGAAGTCGTTGGCGCCGACAAGCAGCGTGAAGCGTTGCAACTGCTCGAAGAGCAGCTCTTCAGCGAAAAGCCGTTCAACTTCCCACCGGAACTTTACAACCATTTAGCCGCGTCGCACTGGAACCACTGGGGCACCATGCTATTGGACCGCCCCGATTATCCGGTGCACGACGTGATCGCCATGTGGCAGGATCGCGTGCTCTCGCAACTCATGTCGCCGCTGACACTGTCGCGGCTGTACGACTCCGAGCTGAAGGTGCCGGCCGACCAAGACGCTTTCACAACGGCCGAATTGCTCGACCGGTTGACGAAAGTGATATTCGCCGAAGCCGACACGCTGAAGGAGGGCGAATTCACGAATCGCAAGCCGGCTGTGAGCAGCATTCGCCGCAACCTGCAACGCATCTATCTCAAGCGACTCTCCACGTTGGCGATGTACGACATCTCGGCGCCGCAAGACTGCCAGACACTCGCGTATTCGCAGCTCAATTCGCTGGAAGGCCGCTTGCAGAACGTGCTCAAGAGCAATGTGAAGCTCGACGCCTATACCAAGGCCCATTTCGAAGAATCGGCCAGCCGAATTCGCAAAGTGATCGACGCGCGGCTCGAGCTGGTCTCGCCGTAACTCACTCGGCGAATCGCCGCGCGTGGGTTCGCGATAAGTTCGACAAGGCATCAGCCCGAAGCCTCGCCGACCGATGGCGGGCGAACCTGCGTCCATGCGCCGGGTTGATCGGTCATGTCGAGCGTCAATCGCCCACCGGCGGCGATCTCGTTCCATCGTAGAAACGGACGGTCGAGCGCCATGTCGTTCAACCATGCGCGCGAAACGTATTTGTGTGTCGGCGCGTTGGCCGGCGCTTCGACGGTAAACGTCGCGCCGTGGTCCAAGTGCATTTGCGCGCGTTGAAAGAGCGGCGAACCGATGAGAAAGACGTCTTGGCCGGCGACCGGAAAGATGCCGATCGAATTCCACACGTACCAGGAACTCATCGCACCCGAATCGTCGTTGCCAACCATGCCGCCGCGACTGACTCCATACAGTTGCTCCATGGCGGCGCGTATAATTTCGCAAGTGCGGTCGTGCCGCCCGGCGTAGATATAGGCAAACGGCGCTTCCATGTCGGGTTCGTTATTAAGCCCTTCGAATCGCCCCAGCGCGTAGCCGGCGGCCATCTCATCGGCCGGCGGGCGCACGCCGGGAATCGTCGCGTCGTCGGCCTCGAAACCGAAGAAGCGGTCGAGGTCGGCCACGAACTTGTCGTCGCCGCCGTGTAGCGCGATGCGGCCCGCCATGTCGTGCAGCAAGCGAAAACTGTAGTTCCAGAGCGTGCCTTCGTAATACGTCGACTCGCGCAGCAGTCCGCGCTCGTCGTAGGCGTTCGACCAGCGCGAAGCCAAGGCCATCATCTTCGCCCAGGCCGCTTCGTCACCCACGCCGCGCGCCAACAACGCCGTACAGTAGCAGGCATAGGCGAGATCGAGCGTGTGTGTGATTGGATGAACGACGCCATCTTGCAGGAACGCCTCGCCGTAAGCGCGGCCCAAATCCTTCCACATCATCGTCACGGCGCGATCCCAATCGACGCCGTCGAGCTGGCGAAGGAAGGCGTCGGCAATAACCACGTGGGCCAAAGCGCTCGCTTGATGCGCGAATCGATCGTAGCCCCGGGCTAAACGATAACCAATGGGAAAGTTACCTTCCATTTCCACGACGGTCAGCAACGAGTTGATCAGTTCGGCGCCGCGCTGCGGAAAGAGCGAGAGCACGAGCGGGAGTTGGGTTTTGTACATGTCCCACATCGTGCAAAAGTCGAAATAGAAGGGCCCCTTCCAGGGCCAGAATGGCGATTCGTCGCTCGCTTCGCACGGCTTGAGCAAACTGTGATACAAGGCCGTGTAGAACGTTTGCCGCTGTTCCGGTGTTCCGCCTGCAACTTCGATACGTTCGAGCGCATCGTCCCAACTCGCTTGCGCCGCACGTTGCGCCGAGCCAAAGTCGCGCGCGCCGCCGGAAAGATTGCACCAGGCCTGTTCGCGACTGCGAAACGAAAACGCGACGTGCACTTCGACCGCTTGCCCGGCCGTTGTGGGACCAGCAAAGTAGACGCCAAACGGCTTGAATTTCGATTCACGAATGTATTCGTACGACTTCTCCCGTTCGCCCGCGAGCGGGGCGCCATCGACCCACAACCCCGACTCGAATTGCTCGGCGCCAAAGCCGTGAACCTCGACCGCGGCGCGAATTGGCAGGCCTTCCATCGTCACGCAGGCCTCGGCCGTACGCGTGCCAAGCAGGCGGAATTCGCCGCGCAAGGGAATGGTCTGCCCGTCGTCGATGTGGATGCCGCCGTGCGAAAAGTCGATCGCCAGCACGGCGCGCGGCGACTTGGGAAATGTAAAGCGATGCACCGCGCCTCGTTCGGTGACCGTGATTTCGGCAACGATGCCCGCGGCCGGAATGCGGCATCGATAGAATCCGGGCTCGGCATGTTCCTCGTCGATGTCCCAGGCATCGCCGACCGCGCCGAGCCCGCCGATGGCCTCGGTAAGCGGCGTGACGCGGCAGTAGTTGTAATACTTGCGAATCGCCCCTACGCCCGACGGCTGAAAATGCGTGAAGCCCGAGACGCGCAGCGACTCGAGCATCGCTTCCGGTTTGCCTTCGAGCGATTTTTTGTACCGGCCATAACCGGTCGGATAGCCGCCGGTAAACGGACACGCCGACACCATGCCGAAGGGACGACAAGCGCCAGGATGCGTGTTGCCGATCTGCGGCTTGGGCCACCACCACTTGGCGGCCAGGCCGACAGGGGCAGGCAGATCGACGGGCTCGGTCCCAACAAACGGGTTGACGCATTCGCGCGGCGCGGCGGCATCGGACGATCGCTCGCTCGTGCTATGGTCGTGCATGGCGGATGGCGATCGATAGGAACACGGCTGTTTCCACCTTCTAACGAACCCCGCTTTCCCTACGCCACGGCGCGCAGGGGCCAACTTGAGAGCAGATTATCCAGAATTGTAACGCGATCGAAACGCCGGGCATACTCCTGGGCGCTGCGCGAAAGCGAACGGCGGCTTTCATTCGGCATCGCGGCAATGTCGTTGAGCCGCGCCGTCAACTCGCCGACGTCGCCCGCGCGATGATAAAGGCAGAAATCACCCGTCGCTTCCGGAATTCCCCCGGTGCGCGTGGTAATTACGGGCCCCGGCCCGCCGGCCAGCATCGCTTCGGCGAGGGCGATGCCAAAAGTTTCTGTGAATTCGGGACGAGGCTTGCTCGGCAGGCAATATGCATGACAGGCATGCATGAGCGCTCCCTTCTCTTCGTCGCCAACATCGGCAAAAAAACGCACGTGCGGATCGTCGCCGGCGATGCCGCGCAAACGCTCAGCATCGGGACCGGCGCCGCATACAACGAGCGTTTTGCATCCATACAACTGGCTGGCCCGATACGCATGAATCAGGTCGTCGACACCTTTGGCTTCGCTCAAACGGCTAAGAAACAATAGGAAGCCGTCGTGATTCAAGCCACGGCGCGCAAGAGTTTGGCGATTGTCCTCGACCTGGCGCTCGATGTTCAAATAGGCCTGGGTATCAATCGCGGGATAACTGATGCGCACACGCTGCTCGAGTCGGGCTGCGAAATCGGTTCCCATTTGTTCGTCGACCTGGCTTCCGGCCGCGACGATCAACTCGCGCGTGAACTTGCTGACCGCGACCGGCAGATCGTGCGCCAGGTAGTTGCTCAACACCAACGCCGCCGCGCCGAACTGTCCGGTGGCCATGGCGTTTTTCACGACGTTGGTCACATCGGAACCCACGGCTTCGGCAATCGTGGTCACGGCCGACGTGGTCGCCATAGCGGCGAGCGCGTCGGCGGCTTGCATGACCATTTGTCCGTGCGGAACCAGATACAAATTCATGATGGCCGTACGTCCCGGCAGCCGGCCCACGAGATCTACGAGATGCCCGGCAATCGCGTAGCCGAGCCGGCCATCCAATACTTTATAGTCGCCTACCGGCGCGGGACGATCGACAAAGATCCCCGGTGAATAGGGTGCGATCGAATCGATCGGTTTGAGCGGCAATCCCGAGTCGGCAAGGACATCGAGCGGATAACTGACAATATGCACGCTGGAAAAACCGCGTGCGATCGCCGCTTCGGCAAGATTGCGCGCTTCGGTCGAATGGCCGCAAATAATCGGGTCGGCGCGCACGACGAGAATCAAATTCTGGTAACCGGAAACTTCGCTTACCGATGCGGTGGCTCGCTTTTGTCGCGACATGGGTGAACTCCCCGATGAGACAAGATTGGCGCAGTCGCCCAGTGCGCACGACCGCCTTCACACCGCCTGCGAAGTGCTAGATAGCAATTCATGCGCCAAATAACGTTTACGCGTTTGCGTCGGAGGTGCCGAATGCGCGTAAGTTCGGAATACCCCAGGGATAACGGCCGCACGAATCGCCGCGGCGAAATCGGCGCAACTGGTGCAATCACCGGGCCGTGCTGCCCCCTTGCGCAGCATGTGCCTAATTTGCGAGAGCTTCGGGTTGCGCGAGGATCGCCGCTCCGCATCGTAAACAGGGCGTTTGGAACGGCCGATCCGCGCGATCCGAGGCGTCGATTTTCGCGGAATTCAAGTTTCCTCGGCGGAAGCGCCTGCTAACGCCGTGGGATAAAAGCTATACTTTGCCGTCCTGGCCTGTGATTTGCTTTGCCGATTGTTAGGCAGTTCGGTTCCAGTCGAACCGGTCAGCGAACCGACAACGACCTAGGCGATCGGCAGCGGCAGTAACGGCCAGTCGCATGGGCGAAGATGTAGCGCATGGCGGTTGGTTTAACTATAAAGCACAGGTTGAGGCGGAAAAAAACTTCGTTCAGATTCGGACGGAGTGGTTGTCGAATGGTTGAAAGCGAGTGCCGAAATACCGAGGGATCGCCAGTTCGGCCTGTATCGATCGCGCAAAGCGGACGCCCAGCGCGTGGATTCAGCTTTCCGACAACCCTGACGAGCCTCCCTCCATGCAAATCCCTACGGTGATTTCCTCGTTCGTGCCCACCACGTTTGCCATGCCGCCGACACACCCTGCTCTGCAGTTCAGCTATCCGCTGCCGTACGGTGCGATCGTGCACGAAGGTGGCGTGCAGTTCAATGTGTTCAGCCGTTCGGCCACGGCGATGCGACTGCTGCTCTATAACAAGGTGAACGACCGCGACCCGGCCGACATCATTCCGTTCGACCGCGAGATCAACCGCTGGGGCGATATCTGGACCGTTTTCGTGCCCGGTCTCAACCCGGGGCAGCTTTATCACTTCCAGGCCGACGGTCCTTACGACCCTTCGCACGGCCATCGGTTCGATCCCAACGCGCGGCTGATCGATCCCTATGCGCGGGCCTTGGCCGGGCACTATCTTCCTTCGCACGACGGCATCGTGCGGCCGCCCAAGTGCGTGGTGATGGAAGAAAAGTTCGACTGGCAAGGCGACCGTCATTTGCGGCGGAACCTATCGGAATCGGTGATTTACGAAATGCACGTGCGCGGATTCACGCGCGGGCGCAGTAGCGGGGTAAAGCATCCCGGCACGTATCTCGGCGTGATCGACAAGATTCCGTACCTCAAGTCGCTGGGCGTGACGGCCGTGGAACTGATGCCCGTGCACGAATTCCCCACGAACGACTGCAACGGCCGCAAGTCGCAGCGTCCCAACTATTGGGGCTACGACTCAATGGCCTTCTTCTCGCCGCATCGTGGCTACGCCGCGAGCCGCGAACCCGGGGCGCAGTGCCGCGAGTTCAAAGAGATGGTCCGCGCGCTGCACTCGGCCGGCATCGAAGTCATTCTCGACGTCGTCTTTAACCACACCTGCGAAGGCAATCATCTCGGGCCCACGATCGGTTTTAAGGGGTTGGAGAACAGCGTTTACTACATGCTCGAGGCCGACGGTTCGTACAAGAACTACTCGGGCTGCGGCAATACAGTGAACGGCAACCATCCGATCGTTCGCGAGATGATTTTCCACTGCCTGCGGCATTGGGTTTACAACTACCACATCGACGGCTTCCGTTTCGACCTGGCTTCGATCCTCAGCCGCGACCGGCGGGGGCACATTCTGCCCAACCCGCCCATGGTCGATCTGATTGCCGAAGACCCCATGCTGGCCGACGCCAAGATCATTGCCGAAGCGTGGGACGCCGCCGGCGCGTATCAGGTGGGTTCGTTCTCAAACCGCCGGTGGGCCGAATGGAATGGCCGCTATCGCGACGACATTCGAAGATTCTGGCGCGGCGAAGCCGGCATGCTGGGCTCGGTCGCCACGCGTTTGGCCGGATCGAGCGACCTGTATCAATCGAGCGGCCGACGCCCGTATCACAGCATCAACTTCGTCGTCTCGCACGACGGCTTCTCGATGAACGATCTGGTCACTTACGAACAGAAGCACAACGAAGCCAACGGCGAAGGCAATCGCGACGGCGACAATCATAACTGCAGCAGCAACTATGGTGTGGAAGGGCCCACACGCCGCAAGCCCATCGAAAAGCTGCGCTTGCGGCAGATCAAGAACATGTTGGCCACGCTCATGCTCAGCCAAGGTGTGCCGATGATTCTGGCCGGCGACGAATGCCGCCGCACGCAAAAAGGCAACAACAACGCCTACTGCCAGGACAACCCCATCTCGTGGTTCGACTGGAGCCTGGTCAAGAAAGAAGAGGACCTGCTTCGTTTCACACGCGAACTGATCGCGTTCCGCCGGCAGCAGCCGACCGTGCGCCGCGCCGACTTCCTCAGCGGCCGCCCCGGGCGCGGGCAAAGGCTAGCGGATGTAAGCTGGTTCTCGGCCGACGGCAAAGAGATTCATTGGGAAACCCAGCGCAGCCTGATCTGCGTGTTCGGCGCCATTGGCCCCGACAATCCGATCTCGCGCCATGTCATGGTCATGCTCCATGCGGGCCAGCAGCCG
>JAGQOS010000074.1 GCA_020427265.1 Planctomycetales bacterium | reverse complement strand
GCCATCGACTCTCTCATGATTCTTGCAAATATGAATTTCTGCTTCGAACTGCGTAGCAAGTTGCGAAAGTAGGTCGGCAGGACGCGCATGCAGTCCGTGCGGATTCCTCACGGTAACGGTGCGCGTTAGTACCGAATCGCTCATCGCGCCTCTATCAAACCTAATCAAGTTATGTCGCCTCGGAGGGCGCTTTAGGAACCGAACTGATTGTTGTCGGCTTCCTCGAGCAGTTGCGCGATATCCTGCGGTGTCTTGCTCTGCTTCAAGAAGCGGCAAAACGTGTCATCGCGCAATTGGCGGGAAATGTTTTCCAGCGCCCGCAAATGGTCTCCGGGTCGATCCGGAGGAGAAATCAACAAAAAGAAAAGATGGACTTTTTCACCGTCGAGGCTGTCGAAATCGACGCCTTCGGTGCTAACTCCGACCGTTCCGACCAAACGGTCGACGCTCGGATGTTTGGTATGGGGAACGGCCACGCCGCGGCCAATGCCTGTGCTGCCAAGTTCCTCGCGCTTCATTATGGCTTGCACGATTCCTTCGAACTCGTCCTCGGCCACGGCGCCAGCTTTGAGTAAGCCGCCGGCAATCTCGCGAATCACTCCCTCCTTGTCGTCGGCCTCCAACTCCGCCTGGATCGCGTCGGTATTAACAAAGTCTGCAAACTTCATACGGGTTTACTCCATCTCGTCTTCCGGCTCTTCGTCCGGTTGCGAGGTAATTTCGTTGGCTTGGCGCCGCGCGCCGGGCTGGCGATGGCGCTCTTGGACTTTTTCTTTATTTTTACGTAGCTGCTGATCCAATTTATGAACCGCGTTGTCGACGGCCGTCAGCAAGCCCTCATCGTGATCACGGGCCACAAAGTCGCCCCAATGCTCGGTCGACACTTTGATGTCGGCTTCTTTGGCCAACTCGTTTTCGAGATCGATCGTGACCACGACAGATGTGATACGGTCGAAACGGCGAACAAGCTTTTCAACCTTCCCCTTGATCTTCGACTGAGTGGAATCGCTAAGGTGGCCGTGCCGTGTGGAAAGACTTATCTCCACCGAGTCGTGCTCCTAAAAAGAGGGGGGATTCAAGATAAAAGTGCTGTACTTGGCGCCGCAATGGATCGCTCGATCCGCATGCCAAACCGCTATTTTAGCGACCGTCCAGCCGACCGACAAACGCAATCAGCGGATTGCCGGCATCGCCGCAACGAGAAACTCAAACCGCCTATCTTACCGCGACAACTCCGCCTTCGTCGAGGGGCAAAACCGGCGGCGATCAACTTCTCCCGGCCCGGAGGAACCCACAAACTTGTGGCCCTTCCCGGCATTTGGCATGCTGGTGGGCACAAATTACCGAATATTCGCCCCAGAGGAGCTGTGCATTCCATGATGTCCTCGGAACATTGGCCGTTGATCGTACTTGCGCTGGGCATTTTGACAGTGCTTGGGTTGATCATTGTGCTGCGTGTGAACGCTTTTTTGGCGCTAATCGCCGCCGCGCTTTTGGTTAGTTTTCTCGGACCTGGCGAAGTCGGCGACAAGGCCAAACGAGTGGCCGATGCCTTTGGCTCGAGCGCCGGCGGGATTGGAATCGTGATCGCCATGGCCGCGATCATCGGCAAATGCATGCTCGATAGCGGCGCGGCGGACCGCATCGTGCGCGCCTTCCTGTCGGTGCTCGGCGAAAAGCGCTCGCCCATGGCTTTGATGGGAAGCGGTTTTGTGCTGGCCGTTCCCGTGTTCTTCGATACGGTCTTCTACTTGCTTGTACCGCTAGCCCGCTCGCTGTATCGGCGGACGCAACGGAATTACTTGAAGTACTTGCTCGCGATCGGCGCCGGCGGCGCGATCACGCATACACTCGTGCCTCCAACGCCCGGCCCATTGCTGATGGCGTCGAATCTGAATATCGACGTGGGCATGATGATTCTGGTCGGCCTGGCCATCGCTGCGCCGGCAGCGATTGTTGGCCTGGCTGTCGGCAGCTTGCTCGATAAGTGGATGAACGTGCCGATGCGCGAGACCGGGCACGAGCCCGAGGCCGAACCGCTCGACGACGACCAGCTTCCCTCGCTGCTTGTTTCGCTGCTGCCCGTACTTCTGCCGGTAATTCTCATTTCGACAAATACGGTCCTGACTACGTTGGCCGATGCCGAGCATGCCGCCCTGCTCTCCGAAGCTGATCTGACGATGCCGGCAGCTTGGGCAGCACAATTACAAAACGAGGGCGATGTGGCCGAGGCCAGCCCGGGCAAACGGATCGCCGAGTTACTTGCCGGTCCGGAAATTGGCGATCCCACGACCGGAGCGGCGGCGACCGTTCAGCTTGCGATTCCTGCGGACCCGGCGCAGCTAACGGAATTGCTGAACGCCAAGGTTCTGCCCCGGCGAGACTTTTATCTGGAAGTTGCGTTTCTCGGTATACGACTCGAGCCGGCCGCGAAAGCGCTGTTGGGCAAAGACCGTAGCAAGTTGCCGTTGGCAGAGGTCGAAAGACTCAATCGCCTGTTGCTCGAGGCGGCGTATCCAGACGCGATTGCCGCGCACGAGTGGGAAACGTCGCGCCGTCAGGCAGCCGACTTGTCCTCATTGCTGGGAAACGCCAATCTCGCTCTGTCGCTCTCCGCCGTGATCGCCATGTGGACACTCTACCGGGCCCGGAGCATGACCTTCAAGCAACTTGAGAAGGCCGTCGAAATCGCTTTGATGAGCGGCGGCATGATCATCTTGATTACGGCGGCCGGCGGCGCATTCGGCGCGATGCTCAAGACTGCTCAAGTGGGCGATGCGATTCGCGACCAGTTCAGCATGGATGCCGATTCGGGATTGTTGTTCCTGTTGCTGGGGTTCGGGATCGCGGCCGTGTTGAAGATCGCCCAGGGATCGAGCACCGTGGCGATGATTACCGGATCGGGTATGCTGGCCGGAATCGCAACGGCCGAAACGCTCGGGTTTCATCCGGTTTATTTGGCGACGGCGATCGGCGCAGGCTCGCTCTTCGGTAGTTGGATGAACGATAGCGGCTTCTGGATCTTTGCCAAAATGGGCGGTCTGACCGAGACCGAGGCGCTCAAATCTTGGACCGTGATTCTGGTCGTGCTGAGCCTCGCCAGCCTGGCGATGACGCTGTTGCTGGCGAAATTGATGCCGCTGGTTTGAGCGCACTAAGGCACGAGCGACGAACGATCCACCCCGGTTGGCGGTACATTGGCATCCTCATCCGTCGGCCAATGAATCTCACCCGCTTCGAGTCGTTCGCGCCAGCGGTCGACCGTGCGTTGGTGGCGCGCTTCGCTGTATTCGGGCCGGTATTCCGGGCCCAGTCCGGTGATCGTATTCAGGTTCCACGAGGCCAGAACGCGAAAGTCGCGCTGGTCGTGTTTTAGTAGCGCGACCAGTTCGGCAGCCGAACCGGCTTTGAGTTGTTCGTCGCTATAACTCCATAGTAAGCGGAAGAGCTGCTCGCCGTCGTCGGTCCCGCGTTTGTGCTGCAGCGCCTCGCGCACTTGCGCAGCGACTTGCGGGCTGAGAGCCAAAGCCTCGCGCAACGTTTCGATATGCGTGTCCCATGTGCCACGCTGATCGAGATCCGAGAGCGCCGCAACGAACGGTTCGAACTGACCGACATGCACCGAGCCGCGCACGGCCAGTCCGCGTACTTCGGAGCGGCGTCCGTCGACTAACTCGGCCAGGCTGAGCGAAATCGACCGGTCGAGCGCGAGCGCCGTTTCCAGGGCCTGTGAAGCGATTTTATCGGTCAAGCTCAACTCTTCGCTGTTGATCCAGTCGGGCAAGGCGCCAACCTGCGCCTGTGGGTCTGGTATTCCCGCCGGCAGCGCCCACATGGCCGGTCCTTGCACTTCCAACGGTCCGTTGGGCGCATCCCAAATGACCGCGCCGCTCGCAACATAGGCCATGCCGTGTAGCGGGGCCGGTGCGGCCGTAGGGTCGGCGCCCGGTTCGAGTGTGCGATGAGCTTCGATCGCCAACAGGGCGTTGGCGTCGGCAAAGCCGAGATACTGCTGCTTGTCGTCCAGCAATAGCCGGAGTTCGCCACCACCTCGGCCAGCGGCCAGCAACAGGACACGGCCGTAATGCATTTTCAGTCCCAAACGCCCATCGGCATCGGGCGCGTCGAGCGTGATCGAAGTTCCGCCACCCAACTGCATCGTAATGCCGTCGCTCAACGTCACGGTAGGACGGAAGGTTGGCAGCGACAACAGATGATCACCGGCAAAAATGGGCGCGCGAGGCTGCAATCGCTTCCAGGCGTTCGACTCTCGATCGAAGCGGAGCAGCACGTTCTTGTCTGGTACGTAGACGCCAACTTGCACGTCCGCTGCCGCCGCCGACTCAATTGGCGAGCTGTCAGTCGCCGCATGGCCCGGTTCGGGCGAAACCGCAACGGGTTCTTCGCTGGCTTCGCCTGGGCCGTCAATCGCCGCAGGCAGTGCGAGCGGCTCTTCCGGTTTGTCCGTCGCCAAAGGTTCGGCGGCCGGACCAACGGGTTCGGAAGGCGGCAGCGCCAGCGGCGACTCGACCGGCTCGGCATCCGGCGTGGCGCGCTCGACCGACTCGGGCGGAAGCAAGTTCGTCACGGCTGCTGCGGGTCGTTCGTCGGCCGGCCGGCGAATCGGTTCTGCCAAGGGCGGCGCGCTTTCATGCGAATTTTCGGCTACGGCTGCCGCCGCGCCATAGGCGGGTTCCTCGGTCGGCGCCGACGGGTCGGCGACCGAGGCCACGTCGGTCGGCAAGCCAAGCAGATCGGGTCGCACGAACGCCAGCGAACCGAGGCCGACGAGCGTGAGCACGAGGATCATTACGATCGCCTGCCGCCGTCGCCGTGCCCGGGCCGATTGACGTAGATAATCGGGAACTTCCGGTTTCGCTTTCGGCTTCGCGGCGGGTGGCGCGGCGGCCGTGGTATTGGCGGCCACGGCCGTCGCATCGACCGGCGGTTCATGCGGCTGATCAACCATGATCGCGGCGGCCGAAGGCGCGTGTTCGGCCATCTCGGGAATCCGATACATCCGCTCGCGGCTGACCCGCGAAACGTCGGCCGGTTGCCCTAGAACGAGTGTGAGCACCTGATGGCAAGCCGCTGTTTCGGCCAAATGCACATCGGACTCCAGGCATACTTTCTCAAACTCCGCAACCCGCTCCGACGGCATCGTGTTGTCGAGATATTCGGCAACCGTATTCGCATCTTGGCCCATTCCGCGTCCCAGTACTTGCGGCGCACCCAAACGCATGCGGCGGATGACATCGCGCGTGCGGTTGTACAAGTTGCTGGCGAACTCACTCTCTTCGATTTTCTGACCAATCTCGGCGCTGTCGTTGGGTTCGAGAATGTCGTCCATGTAGGCCAGCATGGTTCGCAGCGTAAGACGCATCGTGGAAAAATCCTTGCCAGGTGGTGGTTTACCGGCCACGAAACGCATTTTCGCGTCCGTCTACCAGTAATAGTGGGAAGCGCCAGGCAATTTCGTACAATGAGGGCCGCTTTTTTTGGAAATTCTCGCCCGATCCATGCTGCCTTGCTGTCATGCCCGACTGCGGCCCGCCTACCCTGCTCTTTCTCTGTACCGGCAACTATTATCGCAGTCGTTTCGCCGAGTATTTGTTCAACGACCGCGCTCCGGCACGTGGACTCACCTGGCGGGCATTGTCGCGAGCCTTGAGGATCAGCCCGCGAAATATCGGCCCGCTGTCCGTACATGCTCGCGAAGAACTTCAGCGGCTAGGCATCGAAATTGAGGACCCGCCCCGGCCGCCGATCCCGGCGCGCGAGCAAGACTTTTCGTCGTCCGCGCGGATCATTGCGATGAAGGAAGCGGAGCACCGGGCGATGATCGAGGCTGAGTTTCCGGACTGGGTCGAGCGTGTACAATACTGGCACATCGACGATCTCGATTGCGCCGAGCCACACGAAGCGCTCCCAAGGCTGCAACGCCATGTCGACGCGTTACTCGAGCAATTGGCCGGCGAAACGGCAAACTGATGATTACACACGATTCGATAGGTTGATTGAACAAATGTCCGTGCCAATGCTGCGATTAGAAGGCGAACTGGATCGCCCGCTTGCCGTCACGTCTAGCGACCTGGCGGGTCTCGACGCGAAATATCAGTTGGATGTAAACCAGGTTGATCCCAAACGCCACGGTGCGGCCGTGCGGCTCGCTGGACTTTTGGAGCTGGTTGGCGTTCGGCCGAATGCGCGATTCCTGACCGTGCATGCCGACGCGGATGACTTCCACGCCAGTGTTCCGTTGCCGCCGCTCTTGGAGCGCGCCGTACTTATTTACCGGCTTGCCGGCGGACCATTGCCGGTTTCCCGCGGCGGTCCATTTCGCCTGTTGATTCCCGACTGCGCCGCTTGCCAGACCGACGAAATCGACGAGTGCGCGAATGTCAAATTCGTTGACCGTATCGAATTGTCGGCGGAAAAGGGCTTGGACAATCGACCGCACAACGAGGCCGAGCACGAAGCCCTGCATCGAAGGTGAGGGAGCGATCGCGTCCTTGGCCTGCTTGAACCCGGCCGATCCGAGCCGACGCGATCGAGCGTCGGTTAGCTCTTGACCAATTCAGGCAGTTGATCGAGCACTTGCTGAATCTTGCGACGCAGATCATTGAGCCCTGCGCCCGTAACGGCGGAGATCAACAGAACGTCGTTGCCGGTCTCTGCCGCCAATTGTTCGCGCACGTCGGCGGCAACTGGCAGATCGGCCTTGCTTACGGCGATGATCTCGGGGCGTTCACCGAGATCGGCGCGATACTGAATCAATTCGTCGCGAATCGCGCGGTAATTGGCGATCGGGTCGGTGCCGTCCATGGGAGCGGGTTCCACGAGATGGACCAACACGCGCGTGCGTTCGATGTGCCGCAGAAATTCGTGACCCAGTCCCGCGCCGCTATGAGCGCCTTCGATGAGTCCCGGCAGATCGGCCATCACGAATGAACGGTCGATGTCGACCTGAACAATGCCGAGGTTGGGTACCTTCGTCGTGAACGGGTAATTGGCGATCTGTGGCCGGGCGCGCGAAATGCGGCTGAGCAACGTGCTCTTGCCGGCGTTCGGTTTGCCCGCCAGCCCGACATCGGCAATCAGCTTCAGCTCGAGCACGAGATTTCGCAATTCGCCCTCGCCTCCGGGCGTATGCTCGCGGGGAGCTCGATTCGTTGCTGATTTGAAACGGGCGTTTCCCTTGCCACCGCGGCCGCCCCGTGCGGCGCAAAGCTGATCGCCATCGCGGACCAGGTCTTTAAGCACGAGTTTCGAACTGGCGTCGATCACCACGGTGCCGGGCGGCACGAGAATGATCAGGTCCTCGGCATTTCGTCCGTGTCGGTCGGATCCTTGGCCATGTACTCCGCGATCGGCCTTCCATTGTGTTCGCTGAGCGAGCGCGGCCAAGCTATCGACACCTTCCTGGGCTCGGATGAGCACGCTGCCGCCATCGCCGCCGTCGCCGCCGTCGGGTCCGCCGCGCGGCACGTACTTCTCGCGCCGAAAGCTGAGGCAGCCGTCGCCGCCGTTGCCGGCCTCGACGCGAATGGAAACTCGATCGACGAACATGGCAAAAAAACAGGGACGCGCCGATTGTCGGTGCGTCCCTACCCTAGACAAACGAAAGAATGGTTGTGCTGTAACTCCGCGCAGGCGAAACCGGCTCACCGGTAAAATCTACGCCGAGATGAATCAGGCCGTGACGACGTTGACGCGCCGTCCTTCGCGGTCGAACATCACTTGGCCATCGACCAGGGCGAAGAGCGTGTAATCCTTGCCCATGCCGACACCTTTGCCGGGATGGAACTTCGTGCCGAGCTGGCGAACGAGGATGTTACCGGCGATGACGCTCTCACCGCCAAACCGCTTGACACCACGGCGCTGTGCATTGGAATCGCGTCCGTTGCGGCTGGAACCTTGACCCTTCTTATGTGCCATGACAGACGATCCTCGAATTTGCGGAGCAAACAATGCGAGAGGACCAAAGCCTCTCGGCGCTGAGAATCTGTCTTTTTAGCGGTAGAGCCAGAGGTAATCAACCCCTGTCGGCACGTCGTAAAGATCCTCCTTGCCGGCTGGCGTGCCGAATTGGATTTCCTTTTCGGTCTGGTTGAATTGGTCGCCCGGTCGCCAGAAGTTGAGCTTCAGTTCTTTACGGACGAAGCGGCGACCCGCGCCGGGCGGGCTGCCATCGCGATACGCTCCCTGGGGATCCTCCCATTTGTAGGCGTTCGTCAGACCTTTAATATAGATGGAAAAATAGTCGATCCGCGGATCGACATTCTCCCAAGTCACGACGCCCCAAACACTTCGATCGGCTCGCTCCGTGCTCGCCGGGATCTTGACCGAGGCGATCTGAACCGAGTTATACACTTCGCCCGGCGGTTTTTCCCGTCGCAGGATCGGCGCCTTGGCCACGGGGATGACCCGATCGAGATACGCCTTCTTCCGCCCGTCCGCATCCTTTAACTCGGGATCGTTACTTTCGAGCACAAACTGGGGGATAAAACGCACTTCGTTCGCCACTGGAGCCGTCGTGAACGTGCCATCTTCTTGCTGTTGCGGGTCGAGCTGGCTCCCGGCGTTGCGCACGCGATAGACCATGTACCAGATCAGCTTGCGTTGCATTTTTCCTGAAGGTTGCGGCACATCGACTTCAACCATGCGCAGCGGCTTGAAGATAAACTCCAGGCACCAAATCTGCCGGCGAAACTCGACCTCGGCCACCTTGGCGTAGAGCGTACGGCTCTCGGGGTTATAATTGGGCGTCCATTGGAGACTGTTCTTCGCTCGCAGCTCGATGAGCGGATGCACGCTCAGTGTTTCTTCCGGTACAATGTCGCTCGGAATGGTTGTTTCCACGCCGGGCGCAAGAATGCGCGGTTTTGGGGGCGCTTGTTGGCCAACGGCCCGATGGCCGAGCGCCAGCGTCAGGAAACAAGTGAAAAGCAGCGATCGCAGCAACATCGATATTGGTCTGCTATTATCCGCGAGGCTTGAATCGTAGTCGTGAAATATCCACTTAGAATGTGTTTTGAAATTCCCACGCCGCACGCCCGGCGACACGCTAAGCCTGTCTTCTATGGAACGGGAGGCCGATTTCAAGACACGATCTTAGTATAAGCAGGGACGTAAGTTGTGGCAATATAGGGATTTTGGTTAATTTCGGAGGAATTTCTGCCGATGTGTGCCCCTGAAGCCGAACAGCCTCGGTTCTCGTTCTCGGCGTATGACCACATTTTAGGATCGCCCCAAACTCGGTTCCTTATTCCCTCGGCATGATTCCCATGGTCGATCTTGATGCAGCTATTCTCGCGATTCGCGATTCCCGTGTCGCCGAGTTGGAAGAACACCTGATTCCGCTCCTGGAACCTTCGATTCGGATTGGCGTGATGTCGGTTCGCGGCGATTCGCTGCCGATTGGCGCTTCGCGTTTTGGCGGGTTGCCCGATGTGCCGGACAACTTTGCCTGGCCGATCTTTGCCGACCGGCCGATGGCCTTGATCGCACAGTTGAATCTGGCCGAACTGGCGCCGTTTCACGAAGGGAGCCTGCTGCCGCGCATCGGTTCGCTGCTGTTCTTTTTCGATGCCGCGAATGACGCTCCGTTCGAGGACACCGAAGACGAATCGCGCTGCTGGAAGGTCATGCATTTGGAAAACGACAGCGCGGAACTGTCGCGGCGCGAGCCGCCCGCGCCGCGCAACGCGCACAATGACTTTCCGCCCTTTGCACTCGGGTTTCGCAGCGAATTGACCCTCCCCAGCTTCGGTTCGACACTGCTCGACGACATGCCGATCGACGAAACCCGTCGCGCCGACTACGAAGAGTTAATGTTTCACTTAGTAGGCAAACCGCCGTTGCCGGCGCGCGAAGCGGCGACGCGCATCGAACGTGGTCTGGGTCGCATTCGCCACTGGCTGATCGGCGATCCGGTTCATCGCGTGCTGGGACATCCGGAGCACTTCCAACTCGACCCCCGGGTCGATTGGCAGCGGCTCGATGAACATCGCCCCATCGTTACGGCGCCCGACGAATATACCGAGCGGGCGGCGCGCGATTGGCTGTTGCTCTTGCAAGCCGATTCGTTCAAAGATGGCCCGCGCTGGATCATGGGCGACAACGCGACCTTCTACTTTGGCATTCGCCGCGACGACCTCGAAGCGCGCAACTTCGATGCCGTGCAATGGACCATCGAGTGCGGTTGATCGACCTTGAATCCTCTTATCGCCTACCTGACGGCCATCTTGGCGCTCGGCATCGCCGCTCAATGGCTGGCTTGGCGCTTAGGCCTGCCAGCCATTTTGCTGCTACTCGCCTTTGGTTTCGCGAGCGGCCAAGTCAAAAGTGTCGACGAACTAATTGACAGTTCGATATTGCTGCCAATCGTGTCGCTGTCGGTCGCGGTCATCATGTTCGAAGGCGGGCTCAGTCTGCAGTTCAAGGAACTGAAGACGGCCGGCATGCCCGTGCTGCGCCTGGTTACGATTACCGTGCTGATTACTTGGGGGCTGGCCGCGTCGGCTGCGTATTGGATTCTGGAATTCGAACGCTCGGTCGCCGCGCTCTGCGGAGCGATCCTCGTTGTCAGCGGCCCCACGGTCATCGTGCCGCTGCTGCGCCACATTCGCCCATCGGGACGCATCGGTTCGGTTGTGAAATGGGAAGGCATCGTCAACGATCCGATCGGCGCGATCCTGGCTGTGCTCGTGTTCGAAGCCATTGTTCACCAAGGCGCCGAAGCCGCTGGACCTTCTGTTTGGCACGTCGTTTGGACCGCCCTCGTCGGCTCGGCCGGCGCGGTGGCCGCAGCACTCGTGCTCCTTCAACTGCTCCGCCGCTTCCTGATTCCCGACTACCTCCATAACCCGGTGATTTTGGCCTTTGTGTTGGCTACTTACACGTTGAGCAATGCCGCGCAGCATGAGTTGGGGCTGCTGACCGTAACGATCCTGGGCGTCGTGCTCGCCAATCAGAAGTCGGTTCCGGTCAAGCATATCATCGAGTTCAAGGAGAACTTGCGAGTCCTGCTCATTGCCGGGCTCTTCATCGTGCTCGCGTCGCGCGTGAGTTGGGGCGATCTGCAGCTCGTCGGCTGGCATGGCTTGGCCTTCGTCGCAGCGTTGATCCTCATCGTTCGTCCGCTGGCTGTGTTTGTGGGGCTGGCTGGTTCGGACATGAAATGGCACGAAAAGCTCTTCATGGCCTGGTTAGCGCCGAAAGGGATTGTGGCCGCGGCTGTCTCGTCGCTGTTCGGGCTCGAAATCATCGCCAATGCCGAGCGGCTCGATCCCCTCCTGGTCGCCAGCGCCAGGCAATTGATGCCAATCGTGTTCCTCTCGATTGTCGGTACGGTAACCGTGTACGGTTTGACCGCCGCGCCGCTCGCGCGCCGGTTGGGCTTGGCGCAAGTTGACCCCCAGGGAATTCTCTTTGCCGGGGCAGCGCCCGTCGTTCAGTCGATCGCCAAGGCGATTGCCGACGAAGGCTTCCGTGTGCTGCTGGTCGATACGAACTATCCGAATATTGCCGCGGCCCGAATGACCGGTTTACCCACGTTCTACGCCAGTGTTCTGTCGGAGTATTTTCACGAGCGGCAAGACTTCGTCGGCATCGGCCGCCTGCTGGCCATGACACCCAACGACAACGTCAACAGCCTGGCGACGATCGAATTTTCGGAAACGTTCGGTCGTGCGGAAGTTTATCAATTGCCATCGGTCGATACGAGCAGCGAACGGCACGAGTCGTCGCCCCACATGCGACGCGGCCGCAAGTTGTTTGCCCCCAGCGCCAGTTTCCAGCAACTGGCCGAGCGCTATGCCCGCGGCGCCCGACCCAAGAAGACTTCGATTACCGAGGACTTCACTTTCGATGATTTTCGCGATCGCTACGGCCAGTCAGCGCTCCCGTTGGGGCTGATCGATGCGGCCGGCAAGCTCCGTATCGCCACGGTCGAAATGCCTTTGGAACCCAAGCCGGGCGACAAACTCATCAGTCTGGTCGAGGCCGATGCGAGCGGCGCCGGCGAAAATGCCAACCCACCGCAAGCCAGCGCCGGCCGCGACCGTGAGTAGGGTTTCGAAATGCGCGCTACTCACGTTCCTTGCTTGTCGCCGGCGTCCGTGGGACGTAAACTGACACGGTCATGGAAGCCGCCTGCACCAGCTCGGAAGCTCTGCTCCAATTGCGCGAAAACGTGCGTGCGTACTGGGGCTACGACTCGCTCCGTCCGCTGCAGCAGGAGGCGATGGAGTGCGTCTTAGAGGGGCGCGATTCGCTCGTGGTGCTGCCGACCGGCGGCGGCAAGTCGCTCTGTTTTCAGGCCCCGGCCACCTGCCTTCCAGGCGTTGCGGTCGTTGTCTCGCCGCTGATTTCGCTGATGAAGGATCAGGTCGATTCGCTGCTTTCCTGCGGCGTTCCAGCGGCTTATGTCAACAGCACGCTCAGCTACCAAGAGCGAAGCGACGTGGCGCGCCGCGTTCGCGACGGCGAGATCAAACTCCTCTATCTCGCCCCTGAGCGGCTCGTACAGCCGCGCACACTCGAGTTCCTCGTGGCCGCGAAGGTTTCGCTCATCGCCATCGACGAGGCGCATTGCATCAGCAGTTGGGGGCACGACTTCCGGCCCGAGTATCGCCAACTCGCGCTACTGAAGGAAGTCTTTCCCGACGTGGCCATTCACGCCTATACGGCGACGGCCACGAGTCGCGTGCGCGACGATATTGCGGCCCAACTCCATTTGCGCGAACCCAAAGTGCTTGTCGGCTCGTTCGATCGGCCCAACTTGTTCTACCGCGCCCAGCGTCAGGACGGTTTGATGTCGCAGATTCGCGATGTGCTCGACCGGCACCGCGACGAATCGGGCATCATTTACTGCATCAGCCGCGACAAAACCGAGTCGGTTAGCAAGACCTTGAACGAAGCCGGCTATCGCACGCTGCCGTATCATGCCGGGCTGACCGACCAGCAGCGCCGAGACAACCAGGAAGCGTTTATCCAGGAAGAGATCGATACGATCGTCGCCACGGTCGCGTTCGGCATGGGCATCGACAAATCGAACGTGCGCTACGTGGTGCATGCCGGCATGCCCAAATCGCTTGAGGCGTATCAGCAGGAAAGCGGTCGCGCGGGCCGCGACAGTCTGGAAGCCGAGTGCGCGCTCTTCTTCTCGGGCAGCGACTTCCGTATCTGGCAGCGCATCATCGAGGAGAGCACCGACGAATCGCGCGGCGGCGCGCTGGCGGCGCTGACGGCCATGTACAACTATTGCACGAGCGTTGTCTGCCGTCATCGCGCCATCGTGAATCACTTCGGCCAGGCGGCGCCTCCGGCCTGCGAACAAGGCTGCGACGTGTGCCAAGGCGATCTTGATTTGGTTGAAGAGCCGCTGATCGTCGGCCAGAAGATCCTTTCGAGCGTCGTGCGTCAACAGCAGCGCTACGGCGCCCACTACACGGCGCTCGTACTGCAAGGTTCGCAGGATGGCAAAATCCTTTCCAACCGGCACGACCAGCTCAGCACGTATGGACTTCTTTCGAAGGAAACCATTTCCACGATCCGCGACTGGATCGAGCAGCTCATCGGCCAAAACTACTTACAACGGGTCGGCGAGCATGGTGTGATCCAACTGACTGCTTCGGGACACTCGTTGCTTAAGGGCGAAGAAACCCCGCTGCTGCTCAAGCCAAACCGCAAGACGAAGTCGCGCTCCAAGGCCGCGCGGCCGACGGGAGAGAAGAGCTGGGAGGGTGTCGATCGACCTTTGTTCGACGAACTTCGCGCGCTCAGCCGCGCCAAAGCGCGCGAGGCCGGTGTGCCCGGATGGATGATCTTCAACGACGCCGCCTTGCGCGACATGGCCCGCCGACGACCGACCACGCTCGAAGGCTTCCTGCAGGTCAAAGGCGTTGGCCGCAAGAAATGCCAGGACTTTGGCGACGAGTTTACCTCGGCGATCGCCTGCTACTGCCGCGAACACGGCGTGGAGGCCGATCTCGATTCCGAGTGAACCGTGCGGCTGCCAACCTGATATCGAGCCGGTATGAGAAAACTAGCGAGGCGATTCACCGGGCCCGTTTGCTGCCTAGCCGGCATCGCGCTATTCGTATTGCAGCTACGCATCTTCCAAGCGACCGGCGCGTATCATACCGTACTGCCAGGTTTAAGCCTGGGCTTGATCGCGTTTGGCGCGATGGTCTGGCTGTACGATCACGACGACAAGCACGCTCCCGGGCCTCGCGCCCTGGAAGAAGAGTTGCCGACGGCCGACGAATTCGAACGACGTCTGGAAGAACTCGACGACTAGTTCGAGTCGAATTTAACTGGTGCGTTTCCGGCGACGTTGTTGCGAGTATTTCCCGACGA
>JAGQOS010000073.1 GCA_020427265.1 Planctomycetales bacterium | reverse complement strand
CACCCCACATGGTTTCGCTGCTGGTAAAGATTCCCGCCAAGGCATAATAATCGTTCGTGGGAATCGGATCGAATTTGTGATCGTGGCAACGGGCGCAGGCGATGCTCAAACCGAGAATGCCCCGGCCGACGAGGTCGATCTGGTCGGCGACAACATCCATGTCGAAATTGTTGTTCATCGCCTTGGCAGGCTTGGAACTGAGCGCCAAGAAACCGGTGGCGATGCGCCCGCGGTCGCGCTCGGCCGGCGACTCGCTTACCAGCAGATCACCGGCGATCTGTTCGATCAGAAATTGATCGTACGGCGTATCTTCGTTCCAGGCGCGGATGACATAGTCGCGATACCGCCAGGCATGCGGAAAAGTTGGGTTGCGTCCCAGGCCGTCGTTGCCGTTCGACTCGGCGTAACGGGCCACATCGAGCCAGTGGCGTCCCCAACGTTCGCCGAACTGAGGCCGCGCGAGCAGATCGTCGACCACGCGCGCCACGGCCTTCGGCCCGTCGGACTCGTACGAGGCGACAAACGCCTCGATCTCGGCCAACGTGGGCGGCAGGCCAATCAAATCGAAGTAAAGCCGGCGGATCAGCACACGCGGCTCCGCATCCTGTGTCGGCGCGATGCCGTCCGATTCGAGCCTGGCCAGCACAAATCGATCCAACGGATCGCGCGGCCAGGCCGTCGCTTGAACTTCGGGCGGTGCTGGGTCAGCAATCGGCTGTAGCGACCATAGCTCGCTGGAGATTTCGGCCGAAGCCGCCTGCGGAGCGATCTCCTTCACTCGCGGGTCGGCCGCGCCGCGTTGGATCCATTGCACAAAATCTTCCACAACGGCCGCCGGCAGCGGATCTTCGGGCGGCATTTCCACGTCGTCGTAACGCAGCGCTTTGATCAGCAAGCTTTCATCAGGTTTTCCCGCCACCAGCGCGGGTCCCGATTGTCCGCCTGCGAGTACGGCCTCGCGATCGTCGAGCCGCAGTTGACCACCAAGTTCTTTGGAGTCGGCCGAATGGCACTCGTAGCATCGCTTGACGAGGACCGGCCAAATCTTGGTCTCGAAGAAGTTCACGTCCTCGGCTGCTGGCGGCTCGCCGCGCGTTGCGCCTTGGCAGAGCAAGGCGATCGCAATAAATCGAACCGTGATGTTCGCGACCGATGGCTTCACGGCAGGAATTCCGGGAGGAATTTGTAGGGAGGACGTGCCCTACTTTTATAGCCAAATCAACAACCTCGTGCAAAGTTCAGTCGCCGGAGCGCGGATTTAGGCGATGTACGCGGAAAAATCGGGCTCTTCGAACGACAACCACGGACGGGCGTTCGAATTCGAGCGTCTGTGGGCTGCACTGTGCGCCCTCATTCGGCGCGTTGCGCGGGCAGTTGTTTCCGCACCGAGTCGGTAACGGCGGTGGCGAGCTGGCGATAAGCTTCCGGCTTCCAATGAAACTGATCGCCGCGTGCGAGTTCCAACTGGTCGACCAGTATTGAGTAGAAGTCATTAACCGGCACGTCCATTTCACCCATGACTTTCGCCGCCATGCGATTGTGTTCGATAATCGTCGGATTGATGTCCGGATTCAGTTCGGTTGGTTGGTCCTTGACCGTGACCGGCGTACTGCTGGCCCAGATAATTTTTGCATCGGGTAGCGTGTCGCGAATCACTTGCACGTAGGCCTTGGTCAGCGGCTCGAAGGTTCCTTCTTTGATGCGTCCTGGCTGCCAGCCGTGCAGTCCCATATTGAAGTGCACGATGTCGTACGGCCCCTTGGCAAGCACTTGCGCGAGCAGCTTGTTGAGATATTCGGATTGGCAATACGGATTCACCCAAGTGTCTACATAGGCTTCGCCTCGCAGCGAATCGATGACCTGTTGGCGATATCCATTGAGTATCGAGTCTCCGATCAGCAAGACCCTCGGACGCCGGGTGTCGACGACTCGCGCCAGATCCAACCGCCAGCCTTTGCCATCGGCCTGCAGGCGGACGTCTGTTTCCGCGGCCTCTGGCAGGCTGCCGGCATCGTCTGCGAACGCGTGAGCTGTCAAAAGCAAAATGGCAAGAGTTGCTACCGTTCGCCGGAAGGTCATCGGAATCACCTGGAAGGTTGTGAAATATTAATGCTCGCACGGCCAAGAATCCAACGTGACCAACGAATGGCACGTGGATCGGCAAGCCTGCCGTCAGTTTACACCGCAGCGCATGCCCGTTACAGGTTGCGGCCAACGCAGTAGGAGAACTGCAAAGTCGGGGTCTGGTCCGAATGGCATTAACATTTTCGTAAGTTACTTGGCTGCCAGTTCTTGTTGAAGCTGTCGTCGTGGTTTGGTCATGAGTTTGTATGGCTTGGGGCGTCGCTTGCGGACGCGAGGTTCCTGCCGGTTGGGGCGGCGGGGGTTGACGACGAGTTGGGGGAGATCGGTCTCGGGTGTCGCCGTTTGCAACCAACGCCAGGCATCGATGAAGCTGATGCGGCCGACGGCCACCTGTTGGCGACGCGACGCTTCGAGCATCACTTGCCGCACGAGATTGTACACCAACGCGAACACGTACAACTCGCGTAACACGCCCGCAACCGTGTGGCACTTGAGCACGTCCATCTTCATCGTCGTTTTCAAATGGCCGAAGTTGGTTTCGATTTCCCAGCGCTGGCGAAACTGCTCGGCCAGTTCGTCGAGCGGATAGCGTGCGGCATCGAGGAGCGTCGTCGCCAGTGTGATTTCTTTCGTGCGATAGCCTTTTTGATGGATCGCATACCGCAGTTCACGAATCATGAGCGATGCCGGCAGCGCGGCATACTGCTCGGCGCTCATCCACTCCGGCTTCTCCATCGGCTTGAGCCACTCGACGATTTGATCGAGCTTGCCGAGTTGCTTGATCCAACGCGAACGCGGCTTCCCTTTGTGTTTCTTCGTCGTCTTCTTGCTCGGCGCGACATGCGCGCGGCCGGGCGTGAAGTCGACGATTGTGCGTTGATGGATGCGCAACACGCCCTGCACGCCGCGCTGGCATAGTAGCGTCAAATGGGCGTAGGAACAGAAGCCCCGGTCGGCCACCAACACGTCGCCGGCGCGCAGTTCGGGATGCAACTCGGCCGCGCTGTCCATGTCGTGCGTGCGTAGCGGGCGGGCCAGCATTCCAACGATCATGCCGGTCGCGGCGTGCATTTGAACCAGCCAGTGCGCAGTCGGAAAGCCGCAACCCGGCTTCTGCGCGCCCGACTGCCCAAAGTGCGCCTGCAACTCGCGCGTGTCGGGCATCGAGAAACTCGATCCGTCCAAGTGAAATACGCGATGCCCTCGCCACCGTGCGACGTCGAACGATTCTTGCTGCGACTGTTCGACACAGCGGGCCAACAAGTTTTGCAACATGTCGAGATGCAGACGCATGCGGGCTTTGCAATACGCGGCCGCGGTGAACGAAATGCCGGCCAGGTGCGAAAGATGTTCGCAGGCCGTGTTGCCATGGAGAACTTGCAGGAAGAAGATCTGCAGCGTCGTGACCGGATCGAGCAGCGAATTCTTCCAGGTCATGCCGGCGTGGCGCGCGGCCTGAACAATGGCGTCGCTGGAAAGTTCTTGTGTCCAATTCTGCTTGAATCGACCGATGATCTGCGCGATACTTTGCATGCTGGCGTCTCCTTTTTGCGTGAGGGAACTGTTTCCAATTCCTCTACGCAGGAGACGCCGGCCTTTGATCACGCTATCACTGACGCGACAGCAACGCTTAACCGAAACTCACCCGAGAGTTGCGCATTTGTTAATGCCATTCGGGTCTGGTCCATTTTTCGGCGGGCAACGGATGCAACATGGGTACAATCGTCGGCCGAAAACATGGACCAGACCCCTTCGCCATTGACTCTGCAGTTCTCCTGCCAACGCGGCGACTGGGTAACCACTCTCACGGGTTGCTTGCAAGACACAACCTGAAAGGGTCATAATTCGCTTCGTCCTGCCGGCAGCGTAACCAGGAGCAATTTCGCAGCGATGGCCAAGGTCGAGCTAAACAACGTGACACAGCATTACGGTGTACGGCCGATCTTGCATGATATCGGCCTGGCGATCGAATCGGGCGAGTTGGTTACGATCGTGGGGCCCAACGGCATGGGCAAGAGCACCTTGTTGGCTACCATCGCGGGCGTGCTCTCGCCGCAGAAAGGGAGCGTCGTGATCGACGGGCGTCGTCGCCGAGGTTCGGTCGAGGAAGAGTTGGCCATTCGCCGCATGACCGTTTACTTGCCCGACGATCCGTGGCTTCCTGCCGAACGGACCGGACGCGAGTTCTTGCTCGCCGTGGGGCGCCTCTACGATGTGAAGGACGACCGCCTTTTCGATCACATCGAACGACTCTTGCGGCTATTCGATTTGACCGACCGTGGCGACTGGCCCGTGCGCGGATATTCGGCCGGACAAAAAAAGAAGATCGCGCTGGCGTCGGCCCTAGTGACCGAGGCCCGCTTGCTGTTGCTCGATGAGCCATTTTCCGGTGGGCTCGATCCCTCGGGAATTCTCGCGCTCAAGTCGGTTCTCAAACGTCTCGCGGAGCGCGAAGACACGACCATCGTCATGACAACGCCAGTTCCCGAGTTGGTGGAAGAACTATCGCACCGAATTCTGGTGCTGCGCGAGGGGAAAGTGGCCGCCTTCGACACGGCCAAAGGCCTGCGCGACTTGACGCAATGTCACGGTCCATTGGCCGAGGTGCTCGAACGGTTGATTCGCCCTGACACACTCGAGGCCATTGAACAATACTGGGAAGGTCGCGATGGTGATCGTGCGTAGGATGGTCATAGCACTGCGAACGCCTCGTTTCGCACCAGTCTTCGTAGCCGGCGCGATCGCCATCGCCTTGGGTTCGCATCTGCTTGGGGCATGGATGAATTCCCTGCAACTCAATTCACGTCACACACCTGATTACCGTGAGCTTGGCGTTCTTGGCATTCATCTTCTCGCGGTCATCTATGCCCTGCATCGCGTTTACACATTTCATCCTCGCTTGATCGCCCCCTATCGAGAGTGGCTCGCGCACACGCCGTGGACTTTCCGCAAACCCTTGCCGCTTGGTCCAGTCCATTTGATTTGGCAGGACGGGCTCGTCTTCGCCGCCATGGCATGGGGCCTTTACTTTCTCGGCGGCAACCCCTTCTCGGCATTTGCGGTCTTCTTGATTTGCTATTTGCTCGGCGTCGCGCACCTGTTGGCGGTGTCGGACGCCGAATCGTTTGCCTACGCACTTGGATTTGGCGGCGCGCTAACACTCTGGCTCGCCGGCGGGCCAGCTTCCTTACTGCTGCTGTTGCTATTGTTGTACCTCGTTGCCTGGCTGGGGTTGCAGCGTTCGCTAGCCGTGTTTCCCTGGCGATCGAGGATCGAACGCGAACAAAACGAACCACTGATCGTGCTCGATCCGCAGAAGTCGAAATCGGCCAGGAAAATCGGCTGGCCGTTTGAAGAACTTTCGCCGCGAATCGCGATGCGTTCGATCTCCAATCGCGATGCCGTGGGAATCAGTCTCCTCATCGGCGTTTGGACATTTGCGTTGATGGATCGGCTGTCGTCGTATTATTTTCTGTTGGAACTGGAAGATCGCTCGGCGTTTTTGGCGCCCATGGCCCTGGTTGGATTGTCGTTCGGCCTGGGGCGATTGTTTCGCTACCTGACGATTGCGCGCCCGCCGATCAGCGTGCCGGGGCGTTTTGCAACCTGGCGCTGGATCATTCCCCAATACGATCGCCAGTTCGCGCCACCGTTGTTGATCCTGGCGATCCTAATCGCCTCGCTCGTGCTGGCCGGAAACGATATGCTACCTTACCGCGCCTCGGCCGTGCCTACGGCCCTGATGGTTTGGTTGAGCTTGGGTATGGGGCCAACGGTCGAGCAAGTCTGGCTGGCCTCGCCCGCGCGGCTTGGTTCGGCCACCGCACGACGTTGGGCGCAGATTCAACAAGCCAAAGAGAGTCGCTCGTAGTTTCCGGCGCCGAGTGCCCTCACAAAAGGTCCACATGCAGCGCGAAGCAAACGATCATTCCCGCGAAGCTCGACAACAGGCCACAGCGCTGCGCGCGCGGTTGCTCGCAGGTGATGCGGGCGACGCCAACTACGCCACCCGGTTCGTCGACGAATTGTTGGCCGCCGCCCAAACGGCCGGCGCAAGCGACCTGCATCTGCAACCCACCGCAGCGGGCTTGCACATTCAATGGCGGCTCGATGGCGTGTTGCAATCGCTTGGCGAATTCCCGCCTGGTATCATCGCCAGCATCGTGGCCCGCCTCAAGGTGCTGGCCGAATTGCTTACGTATCGCTGCGAGACGCCGCAGGAAGGCCGCATTCGCAACGCGTCGATTGAAATGCGCGTGAGCACGTTTCCCACGCTCCATGGCGAGCGCGTGGTCGTACGGCTATTCGGAGTCGGCCAAGAACGTTTCGAGCGGCTCGACGATCTTGGATTTCCTCGGCGGCTTGGTGATCAACTCCGCTCGTTGATCGGCGAATCGTCCGGCGCGCTGCTCATTACCGGACCGGCCGGCAGCGGGAAGACGACCACCGCTTACGCCCTTTTGCGCGAGATTCATTCGCTCTCCCATGGTGGGCGCAGCGCGATGTCGTTGGAAGATCCGATCGAAGGCGAATTGTCGGGCATCTCCCAATCGGAAGTCAACGACGCGGCCGGTCTCAGTTTGGCGACTGGCTTGCGCTCGCTGATGCGACAGGACCCCGAAGTGATTCTGGTGGGCGAAATGCGCGACCGGCCGACCGCCGAGGTGGCGTTTCAAGCCGCGCTCACCGGACATCTCGTACTCTCAACATTTCATGCCGGATCGGCGGCCGGGGCCGTGAGCCGGTTGGCGGATATGGGTTTCGAACCCTATGTGCTCAAGAGCGGTATCCTGGCGATCCTGGCTCAGCGGTTGGTGCGGCGGCTTTGCCACTGCCGCCGGTCCGTGGCCAACGAACAAGAGAAACTCGGCTTCGAGGTCGCCTCGGCTCATGTGCCGGTTGGCTGCGAGCAGTGTCGCGGCACGGGCTTCGCCGGGCGAATCGTGTTGGCCGAACTGCTACAACCCGGCTACAGTGAGATCGGCCAGGCGATTCTCCAGCATCGCGAAATGGCGGCGCTACAAGATTGCGCTGAAAACGAAGGCATGGTTCCGCTCGCCGCGCGCGCCCGGGCGGCGATGGAGCGGGGCGAGACGAGCCCCAGCGAAGTCCGCCGCGTGTTGGGCATCCGCGGGGCGTCGTAACCCAACGGCAACACGCTGCGTCGCGCAACGGCGGCATCAACACGATCACCCAGGAACCGATGACAGAACCACCTGCTGGAAATCACGCGGCTGTCTCACTCGACCAGCTCATCGCCTTGTGCGAAGAGATGTCGGCCCTGGTGCGCGCCGGTGTGCCGTTGGAGCGCGGTTTGGAGTTATTCGCCGCGGAACAGGTCGGCGGACTTGGCAAGCTCGCGCGCAACATCGCCCAGCGACTCGAGCGAGGCGAACCGCTCGCCGAAGCCTTCGCGCTCGAGAACCAACCACTGCCCGAAGTGTATCGCGCGGTTATCGAGGCCGGCATTCGCGGCGGCCATTTGGCCGAAGCGCTCGAGGGCATCGCCCGCTACGCTCGGCGCGTAGCCGAATTGCGTTCGATCGTGGGGCTGTCGATACTCTATCCGGTCATCGTGCTGATGTTCGCCAGCGGCATCTTTCTGTTTTGGGGCCGACGCCTCGTTCCTTCCCTGGCTCTGATCGATCGGCTGGGCGCCGAGCGCGGCACATTCTGGCAAGGTCTATTCGGCCCCAACAGCGCCATGGCGGCGGCCGTGCTCTGCAACCTGGTGGTCTTGGCGCTCGCGGCCTGGTGGATTCTGACGCGCGGCGAGAGCATTTGGACACGCGGACGCGGCGGCTGGCTCGTGATCTGGCTGCCGTATGTCGGCCAAGCCGTGCGTTATGGGCGACTGGCCCGTTTTACCGATCTGTTGGCAATTCTGCTCGAAAACGAAGTGCCCTTGCCAACGGCCCTGCGATTGGCCTCGCAAGGTTCCGGCGATACGCGTCTGGCGCGCGAGGCCAGCGAACTGGCGACACGGCTCGAATCGGGCGGCGCCGCGGTGTCCGCGCCGATTTCTCATTTCCCTCCGTTGCTCTCCTGGCTGATTTGTGCCCGGCATACACAACCCGCACTGGTTCAGGGTGTGCGTCATTTGGCCGAGTCGTACATTGCCCGCGCAGCAGACGGCGTGGCCCGCGCGCGTATTTTTGTGCCCATCTTCTTCACCCTGGTGTTTGCCGGCGTAGCGGTATTTTGGCTGGCGTTTTCGTTTCTCGGTCCCTGGTCTTGGCTGCTTCATCAACTGGCGGAACTGAATTAGCGAGTTCGCAACCCATGGCCGATTCCCCATCACCGCGCGAACCGCACCGACCTCCGGCCAATGTGCCGTTGGATCAAACGCTCGCCACGCTGGCGGCGGCCGGCTTGCCGTTGGATCGCGGCTTGGCGGCGCTGGCCGCAGAGACATCGAATCGGCGCGACGCACTCTGGCTGACCAACGCGGCGGAACGATTGGCGCGGGGCGAGTCGACCGAGGCTGTGTTGTCGGCAGCCACGGCCGGCTCGAATGACCATCTGCGATCGCTCGTGCGCGGCGGGTTGGAGAGCGGCCATTTGGTCGAAGTGCTCACCGGGCGTATGCAGCAGGCCTTGGCGATCGACGACCTGCGCCGACGCGTGCGCACCACGCTGGCGTATCCCGTGACACTCCTATTGCTAGTCGCAGTGCTCGCCGTGTTCGTGCTCACGTACGTCACGCCACCGGTCGCCGACGTGATGACCGATTTCGAATTGGAACTGCCACCTTCCACTGCGCTGCTGATCTGGGTCTCGGATCATTGCCTGGCACTATCGGTCCTTGCCGTGGGCATTCCCTTGGCCGCGTACGCCCTGTTGCGTGTCACGGGCCAGATCTGGATTTGGCACCGAATGCGTTGGAGTCTGCCGCTGCTGGGTCCAATCTGGCGTTGGAGCGCGCTGTGCGAGTGGGCGCGATTGCTGGAGCCGCTCGTGGCGCAGCAGGTTCCCTTGGACCAGGCGCTGCGGCACTTGCTCGCTGCGTTGCACGATCAAGGTTTGGTCCATACCTGTCGATCGATGGCCGACGACGTGGCCGCGGGGCAATCACTTGCTCAAGTCGTGCGCGGGTCGGGCGCCTTTCCCGAATCGGTCCAGCAGTGGATCGACTGGGGCGGCGAGAACGACTCGCTCGCCGAAGCCTGCGAGGGGATCGTCGCGCTGTGCGAGGGCCAGTTGCGGCTGCGCGCCACGTTGCTCGAAATCGTGCTGCCGCCACTCACGCTGCTCACTGTGGGAGGGTTGGCACTGGGATTGATTAACGCCATGTTTTCCCCGCTCGTCAAACTGATCTCGTCGCTGACTTGAACCTGCACCCGGCATCTATCGAATGATGGACATCGACCAACTCGACATGATCGAAGGCGTGCTTACCGGCGCGATCTCCTTGTGGTTGTTCGCGCTGTGCGTAAAACTCGTGCGCCGCATCTATTTCGGCGTTTGGCATACGCTCGAACAAGACCAGTTCGATCTCGTGTTGCGAATCGTGCAGACCGTGTTCTTTGTCAGCCCGTTCGTCGTCCTGCTTGTGCTCGGAACCGGCATTTTGAGCCTGCCGTTGCTCGTACTGGCAGGTGTCATTCTGGCGATGTGGTTTTCGCGGCATCGCGGCGGACAGCGCAGTTCGCTGGTGTGGGGCTTGGCCGTAGCGACAGAAAAAGGGCTTCCTCTCACACACACGCTCCGCGGGCTGGCCCAGGAGTCGCCGCACTCGATCCGCGTGGCCGCGGAAGCAATTGCCGACGACGTCGATCGCGGCGGCACGTTGGCCGACGCCATGGCGCGTCATCCCCGCGCCGTAACGCGCGAGGCCCCGCTGCTGTGCGCCGCCGGCGAAAGCACCGGACGCCTGGCCGCCGCCCTGCGCGAAGCCGTTGGGCACGAAGCCGATATGCGTCCGGTCTGGGGCCAATTGGCGGGGCGGCTGGTCTACTTGTTGTTGCTCTCGTGCTGGGGATTGGGCATCACGACATTCCTGATGATCAAGATCGTTCCCTCGTTTGCAAAGATCTTTAGCGATTTCGAATTGGAGCTGCCGGCGATGACCGTCGCCTTGACCGATTTTTCCGCCTTAGCGGCTAACTTCTGGTATCTGGCCGCGCCCCTCTACTTCGTCGTAACGCTGCTCACGCTCTATTTCATCGCGCTCTTCGTTTCGGGCGGGCACAAACTGCGTCCGCCCGGCTGGTTGTTTGGCGATTTCGATCGAGCCGCCACGCTTCGCGCGTTGGCTCTGGCCGCCGAGGGCGAAGTGCAAGTGCCCGATCTGTTTCGCGAGTTGGCCAAGCATCATCCTTCGCACGCGGCCGGCCATCGCTTGCGCTCCGCCGGTTTGAAGATTGCCGCCGGCGAGCATTGGCTCGAAGCGCTCCGAGCGGCGCGCGTCATTTCGCGGCGCGATCAGGCCGTGCTGCAGGCGGCGCAGCGGGCCGGCAACCTGGCTTGGGCGCTGCGCGAAGTCGCCGCCGCGGGGCAACGCCGGATGATCGTTCGCTTGCAAACGCTGCTCTCGATTGGTTTTCCCATGCTGATATTCGCTGTGGGGTCGCTCGTTGCGTTCTTTGTCGTGGGGTTGTTCGTGCCACTAATCAAGTTGATCGCGAGTTTGACATGAGAAGAAAACGCACGGGCGCGTCGCTCGTGGAAGTGACCGTCGCCGCGGTGATCTGCGCGGCGCTACTGAGCACGGTCTTGAAATCGGCGGCGCTGGTCGGCCGGCAACGCCGGGAAACATTGCGTCATACCGTGGCGCAGCAGATCGTGGCGAATCAGCTCGAAATCGAAACCGTGCGTGCTCGGCGCGCGTTGCCGGCTGAGGACGAAACGGCGATCGCGCTGGAGCCTTCGCAAGCGGCGTGCCTGCCGGCCGCCTCGATGACGAAAATCGTCCGACGGCCGGAAGGAGACCTGGCAACGGCGCGCATTGAGATTGTGCTCTCCTGGCAAACCGACGCCGGCAACCCGGCCAGCGAGCAGTTGACCGGCTGGGCCTTCCAACCACGCAGGCGAGGTAGCGAATGATGAACGCTTCGAGAAAAGGCTACTCGCTGGTCGAATTGATCGTGGTCATGGCCGCGTTGTCTGTATTACTCTCGCTTGTGACCGCCACACTCGCGCTGCTGCTGCGCGGAACGCATCGCGGCGGCGAGTTGATCTCGCAGCAGGCGACGTTGGATCGCTTGGCCGCGCAATTACGGCAAGACGTGCACGCGGCCGAAGATGCCGCGATCGTCGACGGCGAGCGTTTGACCGTCGCATTCGACTCGAAGCGCCGCGCGGAGTATCGTGCCGAGTTGCACGGTGTGCAACGCACGGAGTACGCCGGCGACAAACCAGTCGGCCATGAACTCTACCGCTTGCCCACGGCGCGGCATGTCGAGGCGAGGAAAGAGCAGACCGATGCCTGGGTGTTGGCCGGCTTCGATATCGCGTTTACAAATTCCAACGCCGAGGAAGTGACCGCTTGGAACCTACCGATTCGCGCCGTCGTGGGCCGCGACCGTGACGAAGCGTATGGGCAAGGCGGGGAGGCGAACCGATGAACGCTCGCAAACCAACCGGTCGAGTGCCAGCGCGGCGCGGCATCATCTTACTCATCGTGCTCGTCGTGCTAGCGGTAGCCTCGGCGCTCGTCTACCTCCGCCTGCGCCAAGCGATCCAGCAGCATCGCGTCGCCCAGCGCGCGACACTCGCCCAACAAACCGACTGGCTCGCCACGGCGGGACTCGATCGCGCCGCGGCCCGTTTGGCGGAATCGCCCGATTTCGCCGGCGAAACCTGGATCGTGCCGGGAGCGTCGCTGAGCGGCATTGGCGACGCCGAAGTCGACATCCGTGTGGCACCGTCGGCCGGCGCGGCGAAACAAGTGACCGTAACGGCCATCTATCCGCGGCAAGGTTCGCCGTCTACGAAGCGGCGCATTTCCCGAACGTGGACGCTGCGGAGCGAACCATGAGCAGAACCATGCAAGCGAATCATCCACCCAACCAACCCATGCGGAGAGGATCGATGTTCCCTACGAAGCGAAAGGCATTTACCCTCGTTGAGTTATTGGTCGTGATCGCGATCATCGGCGTGCTGGTCGCGCTGATGTTGCCGGCGATTCAGGCGGCCCGGGAAGCGGCCCGCCGTTCTTCGTGCATGAACAAGCTGGCGCAGATCGCGCTGGCGCTACAGAATTATGAGTCGGC
Organism: Planctomycetales bacterium; assembly: GCA_020427265.1. Taxonomy (GTDB): domain Bacteria; phylum Planctomycetota; class Planctomycetia; order Pirellulales; family JAGQOS01; genus JAGQOS01. The sequence goes on along the minus strand of JAGQOS010000073.1, from coordinate 2,245 downwards.
CCATTTGTCGTTTCCCACCGGCGTGGACAACCCAACGGGGCCGATCCTGAACGAGCAGCGTGGCAACCATCTTTCCTGGATCGTGCGGATCTTGCCGTTCATCGAGGAGCAGAACACGTATCAGGCGATCGACCAATCGGCCGGCGCGTATGCGGCCAAGAATCGACCGGCCCGAAACATCACACTCGCGCTGCTGCAATGCCCTTCGAGCGCCTATTCATGGGAAGGACCGAATTCGAGTTACGCCGGATGCCATCACGACGTCGAAGCGCCGATCGACGATACGAACCATGGTGTTTTCTATCGCAATAGCCGCACGACGCCGCGCGATGTATCGGACGGGCTCTCACAAACGATTTTCGTGGGCGAAATCAACGACGACATCACCGTGCTGCGTAACCTGTGCTGGATGTCGGGCACGCGGGCCACGCTGCGCAACACGGGCGCGCCGCCGAACCAGGCAGTTTACACCGGCAAAAAATCGTTGCCGACGCCGATCGAGTGGTACGAGCAGAACGAATACGAATTCTACGACGGCAGCGATTCGCTCGCCGACGCGGCGGACGACGAGGGACTCGCGGAACCGGCCGACGACGGCGCGCCGCCCGAACCAGAAGAAACGGCGGCCGCTGAAGCCGACGACGACGGACCGAGCCCCGAAGCGGCAACCTTCAACCTGGTTTGGGTCGGCGGCTTTGGCAGCGAGCACTCGGGCGATATTGCGCTCTTCGTGTTTGGCGACGGGCATGTCACTTCGCTAACGAGTATGATCGCGCCGACCGTGTTCCAGCAACTCGGCCACCGTGGCGACGGCAAGTTGCTCGACCGCTCCGATCTCGATTGGTAGCGGAAGGAAGTTGGTTGCCGGCGTCCGCCGCTCAGTGGAACAACCATCACAGGAGAACCACCCGCGTATGACACCGCATTTGGAAAAGGGCTATTCGCTCGCGTCGGTCTTTCTGTTGATCACGCTGATCGCGGTAATGCTCGCCTTTGTGTTGCCGCTGCGCGACAAAGCGCCGGGCGGTTTAGACGCAGCCGCTGCCTTGTGCGCCGTGTGTGGCATTCCGATCGGCATGGCGATTGGGTTCGGGCAACCGCGGCGCGTGCGGGGTATGCTGGCCGGCGCGTTTCTGGGCCAACTGGCGGCGCTGGCGGCCGGCTCGATGATCGTGCGGCCTCCCGGCCTGGCGACCGTGCTCGGGGGCAGCGCCATCCTGTTGCTAACGGCCGCAGTGTTGCGTCGCCACGAATAAAGATTGAAATACGCCCAGTCGCTCCGCGACGGGAACATCGGGCTCGTTGCCGTCACGCGGTTCTACGGCGTCAACTGGTGCTCGCCGTCGGCGAAGTGGTCGTGACAATGGTTGCATTGCACGAGCATCGCCCGATAGCTCTTTTGAGCGGCGGTCGCATCTTTTTGCTTGGCGGCTCGATAGAGATCGGCGGCCAAAGCGCGCACTTGAGCGCTGTGCTTGGCCCATTCGTCGGCCTGATCTTTCGACACGCGAATCAGCAGCAGGTTGCCAGCTTCGGCGAGAATTAGTGAGTCGGACTTGATCGACTTCCACACGCCGCTGTCCTTCGACTCTTCGGCCATCGCTTGGCGCAAACGTTTGTACGGCGGCTGAAATACGTACTCCATGAATTCATGCATGTCGCTTTCCACCGGAGTGGGTGCGATCTTGTCTTCAGCCAGAATCGAGGCGCCATCGAATAGATCGATGCCGATTGCAAGCAACGCGATTCTTAGGAAGATCAAAGCAGGAAGGCGCGTCTTCATCGGTGCATACTCCTTGCGCGGTGGTTTGTTCGGTGCATTCGACATTCTGTCGCCGCCAAAAAACCAGGGTAAACCGGCGCAGAAGCTGGGTCAAATGAGCAACAAATGCTCAATGTTGCTGCGCATCTCGGCGTTTGCTGAGGAATGCGAGTGCGGGCGACGTGCCGCCGACGTCGCCAGTGGCTTAGGTCGCCGCGCGCAGCTCGGCCAGATGCTGGGCCGTGCCAACCAGGCGATCCCAGTTTTCCTGAATGTATTCCGGCGGACCGCCGATTTGCGCCACGACCTGCGCCACATTTTCGGTCGGCACCATCTCGATGGCGTTCCAGGGGCAAACGGTCAGCTCGTAAGGGTTCGTCTTCTTTTGGGGAATGTGGACACAGACCTCGCAGCCCACGCAGCGCTCGATGTCGATTTCGCACCAGGCCTGGTTGCCCTTGATCCCCATGCCCCGCTCGTGCA